>NZ_JCANQV010000050.1:0-26903 GCF_059553635.1 Candidatus Streptomyces philanthi | reverse complement strand
CCGACGAGGACGACCGGACGGCGGCCCGCCAACGGGTCCTCGGCGGGGGGCGTCACCGCCGCCACCACGTCCCGCGTCATCCGCTCCAGCGCGCCCCGGCCGCCGCCCCTGCGGTACTCGGCGAGGGCGACGGGCGTGCCGCGGCCGGCCAGCTCCGCGGCCGCCGGCGACAGATGGCGCCGGTCGAAGGCGGGGCGCCAGAACCCGCCGTGCAGCAGCACGACGAGCGGGCCGCCCGCCGCCGGATAGAAGTCGATCACCTGGTCGGGGCCGGGGCCGTACGCCACGGTCCGCTCCGGCGGCACCGGGTCGAGCCCGAACAGCTCCGCCTCCTCGTCCGGCCCCGCGCTCACGCGTCCTCCCCGTCCGCCGGCTCCCGCGGCGCCGCCTCGCGCAGCACCTCGCCGAGCACCCGGGCCGCGCGTTCCGCGTCGGCGAACGAGGTGTACAGCGGGGTGAAGCCGAACCGCAGCACGTCCGGTTCGCGGAAGTCGCCGATCACCCCGCGCCGGATCAGCTCCGCCATCACCTCGCCCGCCGCCTCGCACTCCAGCGACACCTGGCTGCCGCGCCGCTCGTGCTCGTACGGGGTGACCGAGCGGACCGTGCCGGGCGGGGCGTACTGGGCCACGCAGTCGAGGAAGAAGTCGGTGAGCGCGAGGCTCTTGGCGCGTACCGCCTCGATCGTGACGCCGTCCCAGACGTCGAGGGCCGCGTCCAGGGCGAGCATCGAGAGGATGTCCGGGGTGCCGACGCGGCCGCGGACGATGCCGTCGGCGGGGGTGTAGCCGGTGTCCATGGCGAAGGGGTCCGCGTGGGAGTTCCAGCCCGGCAGCGGTGAGTCGAAGCGCTCCTGGAGGCTCTCGCGGACGTAGAGGTAGGCGGGGGCGCCCGGTCCGCCGTTGAGGTACTTGTACGTGCAGCCGACGGCGAGGTCCACGCCGTGCTCGTCCAGGCCGACCGGCAGGGCGCCCGCGCTGTGGCACAGGTCCCAGACGGCCAGCGCGCCGGCGGAGTGCAGGGCGGTGGTGATGCCAGGGAGGTCGTTGAGCCGCCCGGTGCGATAGTCGACGTGGTTGACCAGGGCCAGCGCGGTCCGTTCCGTGACCTCGTCGGCGATCCTGGCCGGTTCGACGGGCCGTACCGCCAGGCCGGTCATCCGGGCCGCCGAACGGACGAGGTAGCCGTCGGTGGGGAACGTCGTCGCGTCCACCAGGATCTCGGTGCAGCCCTTGCCCGCCTCCCGCACCCCGGCGACCACCGCCTTGAACACATTGACGCTGGTGGAGTCGCCGACCACCACCTGCCCCGGGGCCGCGCCGAGCAGCGGCGCGATACGGTCGCCGATCCGCTGGGGCGCGTCCCACCAGCCGGCCTCGGTCCAGGAGCGGATGCGCAGCTCGCCCCATTCGCGGGCGACGACCTCGGCGATCCGGTCGGGGACCGTACGGGGCAGCGCGCCCAGGGAGTTGCCGTCGAGGTAGACGGTGTCGTCGAGGACGAAGCGGTCACGGAGCGGGGCGAGCGCGTCGGCCGCGTCGATCTCGGCGGCCCGTGCGGCCTGCGCGCCCCACTCGGGTGTCTCGCGGTTCTCAGACATGGCTGCGTGCCGTCCAGAGCTCGGGGAAGACGTTCTTGCGGGCCCTCTTCTCCAGCCAGGCGACGCCCGCGGACCCGCCGGTGCCCATTTTGGCGCCCATCGCCCGCCGCGTCGCGACGAGATGATCGTTGCGCCAGCGCCACACCAGCTCGGCGACGTCGGTCAGCACCTCCCCCAGCCGTGCCAGGTCCGCGTCCCCGGACCCCGCGTAGACCGACGTCCACACCGCCTCGACGGCCGGGTCCGGCTCGTAGCGGGCGGCCGGGTCGCGCCGCAGCACCGCCTCGGGCACGGCGTGGCCGCGGCGGGCCAGCAGGCGCAGCACCTCGTCGTACAGGCTCGGTTCCTGGAGCGCCTTCGCCAGCTCGGCGTGCTCGCGCGGCGCGCCGCGGTGCGGCACCAGCATGGCGGGGGACTTCTCTCCCAGCAGGAACTCCATGCGCCGGTACATCGCCGACTGGAAACCGGAGCCCTCGCCGAGCGCGCCGCGGTAGGAGTTGAACTGCGCGGGGGTGAGCCGGGCGAGCGGCTTCCAGGAGGCGTTGAGCGCCTCCAGTTCGTGGGTGGAGCGCCGCAGCGCGTCCATCGCGGCCGGCAGGTCCTCGCGGCGCAGCGCCGCCGCCGCGGTCTCCCACTCGTGGACGATCACGGTGAACCACAGCTCCATGACCTGGGTGGTGACCAGGAAGACCATCTCGCCGGGGTCGTCGGAGAGCGGGTGCTGGAGGTGGGTGAGGACGCTCGCGCGGACGTAGTCCTCGTACGGGGTGGTGCCCTGGCTGCCGATGCCCAGATCGGGGGCGAACGGTTCGGCCTCGACGGCGGGCTGTTCGGGAGGTGTGCTCCCGGATGGCGAAGGCTGCGACATGAGGGACTCCTCAGGCTGCGACTTCCGGGTAGCGGTCCGCCCCTTCCTGTCCGCTCGGAGCCCCGGTCCCCTCGGGCGGGATGTCCCGGCCCACTGAAATCATCGGCGCTCGCCCTGTACCGCGCAAGGGTTCGAAGCCGCCCGGACGGCCGCCGCCGGGGGCGGGCCGTCCGGGCGGCGGGCCGTCAGGAGAGGGTGTCGGCCGCGGTCGGGGAGGAGTCGCGCAGGAACGCCGAGCAGCGCTCGTACTCGTCCTCCTCGCCGATCGCCTGCGCGGCGCGGGCGAGGGCGTGCAGCGCCCGCAGGAAGCCGCGGTTGGGCTCGTGCTCGAACGGCACCGGGCCGTGGCCCTTCCACCCGGCCCGGCGCAGCGCGTCCAGCCCCCGGTGGTAGCCCGTCCGGGCGTACGCGTAGGACTCGACGGTCCGGCCGCTCTGGAACGCCTCGTCGGCGAGCTGCGCCCAGGCCAGCGAGGAGGTCGGGTACTTCGCGGCGACCTCGGCCGGAGCCGCGCCGGAGGCGAGCAGTTCGCGGGGCCCGGGGTCGTCGGGCAGATGGGTCGGGGGCGGTCCCCCGAGCAGGTTCTCGTGAATGGCCATGGGACCAGTCTGCCCGGTCCCGCGTCCGGCCCCCGGCTACGCCCTGGTGCCCCCGCCCGGCTCCGGGTGCCCCTCCTCGCCGGGGTCGAGCGGCGGGGCGCCGACCCCGCAGTGGTAGGCGCACTCCGGGTGGCAGGGGTGGCCGCCGGCCTCCTCGGGGCCGCTCAGGGCGTCGCCGCGCACGGTCAGCCAGGCCAGCAGCGCGCCGGCCAGCAGGACGCCCGCGCACAGCGGCATCGCGCGCCGGAACGTCGCCGCGAACGCCTCCGGCGAGCGGTACGCCTCCGGGCCCATGCCCGCGAGCAGCGGCAGCGCGGCCACCGCCACCAGGCCCGCGGCCCGCGCCGCCGCGTTGTTGATGCCGCTGGCCAGGCCCGCGCGGTCCACGTCCACCGAGGCCAGCACGGTCGCGGTGAGCGGCGCCACCAGCGTCACCATGCCCGCCCCGAGCACCACCAGCGCGGGCAGCACGTCCACGGCGTACGACGCGTCCGGGCCCACCCGCGTCATCAGCAGCATCCCCACCGCGCACAGCACCGGCCCGACGGTCAGCGGGATGCGCGGGCCGATGCGCCGGCCCAGCTCCCCGGAGCGGGCGGACAGCAGCAGCATCAGCACGGTCGTGGGCAGCAGCGCGGTGCCGGCCTGCAACGCGGAGTAGCCCGCGACGACCTGGAGCTGGAGCACGGAGAGGAAGAAGAAACCGCCGAACGCCGCGTAGACGCAGACGGTGACCGCGTTGACGGCGGTGAACCCGCGGACGCGGAAAATGGCCGGAGGCAGCATCGGATCGGGCCGACGACGCTCCACCCCGACGAAGACCACGCCCAACACCACCCCCAGCACCCCGGGCACCACCACGCCCGGCGCCAGGCCCCGGCCCGGAGCGGCGATCAGCGCGTACGTCACCCCCGCCAGCGCCAGCGCGCCCAGCACCGCGCCCGCCACGTCGAAACCGCGCGCCGGGGCGCCGCGCTCGCGGGTCTCGGGGACGTGCCGCAGCGCCACCGGGACGCACACCGCCGCCAACGGCACGTTCAGGAAGAACACCCAGCGCCAGCCCGCGCCGTCCACCAGCCAGCCGCCGACGAACGGGCCGACCGCGGCGGCCACCCCGCCGAGCCCGGACCAGGCACCGACCGCCCGCGCCCGGTCGTCCGGCCGGAAGACGGCCTGGATCAGCGCCAGCGAACCGGGGGTGAGCAGCGCCCCGCCGACGCCCTGGAGGGCGCGGGCCGCGACCAGCACCCCGGCGGTCGGCGCCAGCCCGCACAGCAGCGACGCCGCCGCGAACCACACCACGCCGATCACGAACACCCGCCGCCGCCCGTAACGGTCGCCCAGCGCCCCGCCCAGCAGGATCAGGGAGGACAGCGTCAGCAGATAGCCGGTGATGATCCACTGGAGGGCGGCGAGGTCCGCGTCCAGGTCCGCGCCGATCCTCGGCAGCGCGACATTGACGACGGTGCTGTCGAGCAGCGCCATCCCCGACCCCAGCACGGTCGTCAGCAGCACCCACCGGCCCCGCGCCGTGGCCAGACGGATCTCCCCGGGCTTGCTCGGCTCGCTCATGGGGCGAGCATGCCCGGCCCCGCCACCGTCCACGGGTGCGCATCGCCGGAACGCGCGAGAACCCCGCGTCCCGTGGGGAACGCGGGGCCCTCGGCCCGCCGTACGGAGCGGCGGTTACTTGATCCTGGTGCCGGTGGAGCGCAGGTCGGCGCAGGCCGCGGCCACACGCTGGGCCATGCCGGCCTCGGCCAGCTTGCCCCAGCTGCGCGGGTCGTAGGTCTTCTTGTTGCCGACCTCGCCGTCGACCTTCAGCACACCGTCGTAGTTGCGGAACATGTGGTCCGCGATCGGGCGGGTGAAGGCGTACTGGGTGTCGGTGTCCAGGTTCATCTTGACCACGCCGTTCTCCAGCGCGGTGGCGATCTCCTCCTGGGTGGAGCCGGAGCCGCCGTGGAAGACGAAGTCGAACGGGCTCTTCTTGCCGTACTTGGCGCCGACGCCCTCCTGGAGGTCCTTCAGCAGCTCGGGACGGAGCACGACATTGCCCGGCTTGTAGACGCCGTGGACGTTGCCGAAGGAGGCGGCGAGCAGGTAGCGGCCCTTCTCGCCCAGGCCCAGCGCCTCGGCGGTGCGCAGCGCGTCGTCGACGGTGGTGTACAGCTCGTCGTTGATCTCGTGGCTGACGCCGTCCTCCTCGCCGCCGGTCGGGGTGATCTCGACCTCAAGGATGATCTTGGCGGCGGCGGCCTTGGCCAGCAGCTCCTGGCCGATGGCGAGGTTGTCCGCGAGGGTCTCGGCGGAACCGTCCCACATGTGGGACTGGAACAGCGGGTTCTGGCCCTTGGCGACCCGCTCCGCGGAGATGTCGATCAGCGGACGGACATAGCCGTCGAGCTTGTCCTTCGGGCAGTGGTCGGTGTGGAGCGCGACAGTGATGTCGTACTTGGCGGCGACGACGTGCGCGAACTCGGCGAGCGCGACGGCGCCGGTCACCATGTCCTTGTTGTACTGGCCGCCCAGGAACTCCGCGCCACCGGTGGAGATCTGGATGATGCCGTCGCTCTCGGCCTCGGCGAAACCACGCAGCGCAGCGTGCAGGGTCTGCGTCGAGGTCACGTTGATGGCCGGGTAGGCGAACTTGCCCGCCTTCGCCCGGTCGAGCATCGCGTTGTAGACCTCGGGAGTTGCGATGGGCATCTGTCCGCTCCTTGTGATGTACGGGTAGGCGTTCTCGGCCCTGACCAGGAAAGCGACGACATCGTCGTCCCACATCTTCCCAGACGCGGCGGTTTGCTCCACACTTCCGTCCCGCGTCAGGACGCGACGGGCGGCCGGTTTCACGTGAAACCGGCCGCCCGGACGGAGGAACCCCGACGGGGCTTCCGCGGCAGGCCCTGCGGCCGCCGCGGGCCGTGGATCAGGCCAGGCCGAGGTCGGCGAGCCGGTAGCCGGTGAGGTACGGCAGGCCGGCGGCGGCGATGGCGTCCGCCGCGCCCCGGTCGACGATCGTGGCGACCGCGACGACCTCGGCGCCCGCCTCGCGGGCCGCCTCCACGGCCGTCAGCGGCGAACCGCCCGTGGTGGAGGTGTCCTCGACCACCAGCACCCGGCGGCCCGCGATGTCCGGGCCCTCGATGCGGCGCTGCATCCCGTGCGTCTTCTGCGCCTTGCGGACGACGAACGCGTCCAGCTTCCGGCCGCGGGCGGCGGAGGCGTGCAGCATCGAGGCGGCCACCGGGTCGGCGCCGAGCGTCAGGCCGCCGACCGCGTCGAAGTCCAGGTCGGCGGTGAGGTCCAGCATCACCTGGCCGACCAGCGGCGCCGCCTCGGCGTCCAGGGTGATCCGGCGGAGGTCGATGTAGTAGTCGGCCTCCTTGCCGGAGGAAAGCGTCACCTTGCCGTGCACCACGGCCTTGTCCTTGATCTGCTGCAGCAGCTCGCCGCGCACGTCGTCACTCATGCGCATGAGCTTAGGCGAGCGGGACGGACGGGCCGGTGCGCGGACGGGAGGGGAGCCGGGCGGGGCTGCCTGCGGTGATCGACGACGGACCGGGCGGGGCCGCGGCCCCGCCCCGTCGCCCTCAGCCCAGCGACCGCCAGCTCCACGTCGTCGAGACCTCCAGCGGGTCGATCGGCGTGACCAGGCGCGGCAGGGTGTTGAGGCCGTTGGGCGGGCCCGACTGGGGCTCCACGCAGACCGCCGCCTCCTGCTCGTCGTAGACGACGACCCACGGGGCCCGGCTGGTCACCCGCAGCTCCAGCCGCTCCGGCCAGGTGAGGGTGACGTCCACGCCCTGCGGCATGCCGAAGCAGTCGTCCCAGGGGCCGGGGCGCGGCGGCAGGCGCCGGCCGGTCGGCAGATGGTCCGCACCGCGTTCCTCCTGCCACTCCGGGGAGAAGTCGACGCGGACGTCCGCACCGCCGTCCCCCAGGTTCCGCAGGAACCAGGGGTGCCAGCCCGCCTGGGCCGGGAAGGAGTCGGCACCTGCCTCGACACCGAGGGTGAGGGTGAGCGAACCGCCGTCCTCGGCGAGTTCGACGAGCTGGGTGACGGTTCCCGGGTACGGCCAGGGGGCGGCCGGATCGGTGAGGTCGTAGGTGAAGGCGGCGGAGGTCGCGCCCGCCCGCGCGGTGCGCCAGGACAGGTCGCGGCCGGTGCCGTGGATGGCGTGCGGTGCGGCGTTGAGGGGCATCCGGTGGCGTTCGGCGCCGTTGCGGAACTCGCCGTGGTCGATCCGGCCGCACCACGGGACCATCGGGAAGCAGCCGTACCGGTCGCCCTGCCGCAGCAGCTCCCGGCCGCCGACACGGAGGCTCGCGATGCGGCAGCCGTTGTCGGGACGGACGGTCAGCTCGGTGTTCCCGGCGGCCAGCCGTACGGCGCGCGACAGTGTCCGCGGCGCGCCCTGCGTGGTGTTGTCGGTGCTCACGGCACCGACCCTAACGGGGCCCGCCCGCCACGGCCCGGACCCGGCGGGCCGTGGTTCAGCGGCGGCGGCGCAGGATGCGGCGGCCGACGACCACCGCCGAGGCCAGCACCACAGCGGCGGCGGGCGCCGCCCAGCGCAGGGTCGTGGAGCCGGTGCGCGTCTCGGCCGCGGGCACCGGCGCGTACCGGCCGCGCGGCGGGGCGTGGTCGACCTCCTCCGCACTGCGGCCGATCATGGTGCGGCGCGCGTGGGCGGCCTCGGCGGGCGCCATCGCGTCCGTGTCCTCGTCGAAGGCGTCCTCGTCGAACACGTCGCCGTCGTAGACGTCGTCCATGTCGTCCTCGGCCGCGTCGTCGTACCGCCCGCCACGGCCCGGGAGCCCGGCGGCGTCCTCGTCGTGCGCGTCCTCGTCGCCGCCCGGCGCGAGCGACGACGGCGGCACCTCGACGTCGAACACCCCGCCCTTGCCCGTCGGCCCGCCGGGCGTTCCGTCGTCCGCCGGCTCCTCGCCGGGGGCTGTGCCGTTCTCCGTGTCGTCGCCGGTCACCCGCATCTCCAGTTCGGCGGCGAGGTCGGCGGCGAAGCGGTCCAGGAGGCGGCGGCCCACGGTCTCGGCGGCGCGGGGGTCCGCCTCGGCGAGGCGGCCCGTGCTGCGGAGCGTTCCCGAGCAGCGCAGCGTCGTACCGGGGCCGGGTGCGGTGGCCGGGACGAGGCGCAGGGTGAGGGCGAGGTCGACGGTGCCGTCGCCGCGCGCCTCCGTGCCGTGCGCCTCGACGGCCAGTTCCGCGCCGTCCGCGTCGTCCGGCGCCGGGGTGACGGTCAGGGTGCCGCGATAGGTGATGGTGGAGCCGCCGACGCGCAACCGCAGCCGGCCGCGCGGGGCCTCGGGGGCCGCCGCGTCGTCGAGTTGGACGCCCGGAAGGCAGCGCGCCACCGTCTCCGGCTCGGCGAACGCCCCCCGCACGGTCCCGACGGGGAACGGAACGTACATCTCATGCTCCATGGGACCGGAGCCTACCCACCGGCCGGTAGCGCGCGCCCCCGTCCGGACCACTTCTTCTTCCGCGTCCGCCCCACTCACCCCGCGTACCGCGGACGCATCAGCGTCGACGGCGGCAGCCCGGCGATCCGCTCGCGGGCGGTGTCCCGCGCCTCCGGGCCGAGGAAGCGGACGGCTGCGGGCAGGGCGGACGGGCCGCCGTCCGGGCCCGTGCGCGGCCCGGCGAGGACGAACCCCCAGTACCGCACCGGCCCTTCGCGGCGCCCCTCCCCCACCGGCGGTACGGGCACGCCGGAGGGCGCGCTCGTCCGTCCCGGGCCGCCGGTGTGGTCGCCGAGCCGGCCGGGGAAGCGGTACGGGGCGGTGGCCAGGCCCACCGAACGCAGCGTCGCCTCCACCGTCCAGAACGCGCGGGGCCGCAGGTCGGGCGGCCCGGCGTGCACCACGAGGCGCCCACCGGGGGCGAGCATCCGCGCCGCGAGACCGTAGAACTCCTGCGAGTAGAGCTTGGCGCCCGCGGTGATGCCGGGGTCGGGCAGGTCGGAGACGATGACGTCGTACGGGCTCGGGTGGTGGGTCCGGCGGCGGGCGCCCTCCCGACGCATCCAGTCGAAGGCGTCGGCGGTCACCACCCGTACCCGGGGGTCGTCGAGGGCATGGTGGTTGAGCGCGGTCAGGCCGGGGTCGGTGCGCGCCAGGCGGAGGACGCCGGGGTCGAGTTCGACGACGGTGACCGCGCGGACGCCGCGGTGGCCGAGGACCTCGCGCACCGCGAGGCCGTCACCGCCGCCGAGGACCAGGACGCGTCCGTGCGGGCCGCCGGACAGCGCCGGACGCACCAGGGCCCGGTGGTAGCGGGCCTCGTTGCGCGCGCTGACCCGCAGCCGTCCGTCCAGATAGAGGCCCAGGGGCCCGCCGGAACCTTTCCGCGCCGCGCCCGCGCGCTCCGTCCCCCCGGTCAGGACCACCTCCTGGACCCGGGTCCGTACGGCGACGCGCACCGTGCCGCCGTACATCTCCTGCCGGGCGGCGCGCTCGAAGACCCCGGCGAGCAGCACCCCGGCCGCCAGCAGCGCCAGGGTGACGGCGTTGACGGCGAGCAGTGCCCAGCGGGCGCGGGCGGTGAGGTCGCGGCGGAACAGCCAGAGCACCAGCGCCCCGCCGGCGGTCGCGTTGACCACGCCGGTGACCAGCGCGGCGGTCAGCTGCCCGAAGAACGGCAGCAGCAGGAACGGGAAGGCCAGGCCGCCGATCAGCGCGCCGACGTAGTCCGCCGCGAACAGGTCGGCGACCGCGCCGCCCGCGTCCTGGCGGCGCACCCGCTGGATCAGCGTCATCAGCAGCGGGACCTCGGCGCCGATGAGGACGCCGATGGCGAGGGAGAAGGCGACCAGCGCCGCGTGGGACTGCCCGAACCAGGCGAAGCAGGCGTACAGCGCCATCGCCGAACCGCCGCCGACCAGCGCCAGCACCGCCTCGATCGCGCCGAAGCCGACCGCGGCGCGGCACCGCAGCCGCTTGGCGAGCAGCGCGCCGATGCCCATCGCGAAGACCATCACGGAGAGCACGACGGACGACTGGGTGACGGAATCACCGATCAAGTACGTGGCGAGGGCGACCAGTTCGAGTTCGTAGACCAGTCCGCAGGCGGCGCAGACGAAGACGGCGCCGAGGACGAGCAGCCGGCCGAGCCCGGAGGGCACCGGCAACCTGGCCGATCCGAGGATCTCCGGCGGCCCGGGGGCGCCCGTGCCGACGCACTCTTGCAGGTCGATCATGAAATGAACGGTACGTGACGATTCCGTGCGTTTTCGTCACCCACACGAGTACAATCCGCCTCTCCGACACGGGAGTTGGGACGGAACGGCACTCCCCGGCCGTACCCCGCACCGCCGTACGCCGCCGCTCCGACCGCGCACCGCGCCGCCCGCCCCGCTCCCCTTCTCACCCGACGCCGGCGACGACCGGCGTCCGCACCCCCACCCGCGTACGGGTGGCGACCAGCCGGCCCTCCTGCGGATAGGCGTGCCAGGTGCGCCAGCGCACCTGGTCCCTGCGGCACTGCGCCAGCATCGCCGTGAAGGCGTGCGGCGAGCCGGGGAACGTCCCGGCCAGACCGTAGGGGTGCTCGGCGACCAGGGCGAGCAGTTCCTGCGCCCGCCCCGCGAACGAGCCGCGCGACAGCGTCTCGACGTTCGCGGCGAATTCGTACTCCCAGTCCCCGAGACGCTTCGCCACCCCCAGCGGCAGCGGGGTACAGCTGCCGGGCATACAGGCGACGGTCTCGGAGCACGTGGCGCGATCGGCTTCGAGGAGGACTTGGTGCGAGGCCCCCAGAAGCCGCAACTGGACCTGTGCGCCGTTCAGTTGAAGGTCCATGACCGCCAGGGCGGGGAGGGGCTCGCGGCCCAGCGCCCAGGCGAGATCGGATGCACGGGTATCGGTGTAGGACGTTTCGAGGGTGGTGAGCATGGATCGGCTCCGCAAGCACGCAGTGGATGGTGGGCCGGCCCGCCCCGGAGATGGTCAGGGATGTGACTGCCTGCCGGCTCGCGCCCACGTGGGGTCCGAGAACTGGGGGATTCTCACGGAAGAGCGAACCACGAACGCCGTGTCACCCACAGCGTTTTTACCCAACTTCTCCTGGTTTATATCCACTGGAGACCTTCACGGTCCGCTAGTTCAACGAGCGTGTGGCAAAAGGGTGTTGGGCATGCTGCCCGCTTCTGCTGAACGCATATGTACCGGGCATGGACCCCACGCACAGGACGCCCGCACGGTGGTCCCCCACCCCGCGGGCGTCCTCCATCGCTGCTCAGGGGCCCGTCAGGACCCTCCGCACCCCCCGCCACCGCAGGAGGAGTGGCCACCCCCGCCACCGCAGGACGAATGACCGCCCCCGCCGCACGAGTGCCCGCCGTGGTGGCCGCCGCCCGAGGAACCGCCGTGGTGACCGCCGCCCGAGTGACCGCCGGAGGAACCGCCGTGGTGGCCGCTCGATCCGCCACCCGAGTGGCCGCCGTGATGGCCGCCCGACCCGCTGCCGGAGTCACCGCCGGAGCCGCTGTCGCCGGCCCACCAGCTGCCGTCCGCGGCCTGGGCGTCGCCCCCGGACCCGCCGCTGCCCCCGGCCGCACCGCCGGTGGCCGAGCCGCCCGCCTTCCGGCGTTTGCGGGAACTGCCGCGTGCCGCCACGGTCACCCCTCCCACCACCGCGACGAACAGCACCACGAACACGACGAAACCCATTCGCCTCACACTCCTTCCGGCCCCCCGAAGCGAGGCACACCGGCCCGGTCCCCGCGCCGTCGGGCGCCAAAGGTTCCGGGCTTCCGTCCGGCTGTTGCCCCGGAGCGGCCGCCTCCAAGCGCGGTTGAGGAAGTCCAGAGGTTCGGCGGAGGATGACGGTCATGGACCGACCGCTGCTCAACCGCCGCCTCGCCGAGTTCGGCACGACGATCTTCGCCGAGATGTCCGCGCTCGCCGAACGCACCGGCTCCATCAACCTCGGCCAGGGCTTCCCGGACACCGACGGCCCCGAGGAGATCAGGGAAGCGGCGGTGCGCGCCCTGCGCGACGGCCGCGGCAACCAGTACCCGCCCGGCTCCGGCGTCCCCGAACTGCGCGCCGCCGTCGCCGCGCACCAGCACCGCTTCTACGGCCACCTCGGCCTCGACCCCGACCCGGACACCGAGGTCCTGGTCACCAGCGGCGCCACCGAGGCCATCGCCGCCGCCCTGCTCGCCCTCGTGGAACCGGGCGACGAGGTGATCGCCCTGGAGCCGTACTTCGACTCGTACGCCGCCTGCGTCGCGATGGCCGGCGGCACCCGCGTCCCGGTGACGCTCCGCCCCGACCCGGCGAGCGGCACCTACACCCTCGACCTCGACGCGCTGCGGGACGCCGTCACCGACCGCACCCGCCTCATCCTCCTCAACACCCCGCACAACCCGACCGGCACCGTCCTCACCCACGGCGAACTCGCCGAGATCGCCCGCCTGGCCCGCGAACGCGATCTGCTCGTCGTCACCGACGAGGTCTACGAGCACCTGGTCCTGGAGGGCGAGCACATCCCGCTCGCGTCCTTCCCCGGCATGTACGGGCGGACGGTCACCATCGGATCGGCCGGCAAGACGTTCTCGTACACGGGCTGGAAGATCGGCTGGGTCACCGGCGCGCCGGAGCTGGTCGGCGCCGTCCGCTCCGCCAAGCAGTTCCTCACCTACGCCACCGCGGGCCCCCTCCAGTACGCCGCCGCCGAGGCGCTCGCGCAGCCGGACGCGTACTTCACCGCGCTCCGCGACGCCCTGCGCGCCAAGCGCGACCTCCTCGTCCACGGCCTGGCCGACGCCGGCTTCCGCGTCTACCGGCCCGCCGGGACCTACTTCGTCACCACCGACATCCGCCCCCTCGGCCACGAGGACGGCTTCGCGTTCTGCCGCGCCCTGCCCGAACGGGCCGGCGTCGTCGCCATCCCCAACGCGGTCTTCTACGACCACCGCGAGCTGGGCGCCCCCTTCGTCCGCTTCGCCTTCTGCAAGGCCACCGACGTCCTGGAGGAGGCGGTCCGGCGCCTCAAGCAGCTCTGACGCGGACAGGGGCCCCCGGAGCGATGCTCCAGGGGCCCCTCCGCCGTGCGGTCGGGGCTCAGCCCTCGTCGTCCGGCTTGTCGCCTTCGATGTCGGACTCCAGGCCGAGCTGCTCGACGAGCCACTTGTCGAACTCGATCGAGGCGCGGATCCAGCTGACCGTGCTCGACACGAAGTGTTCGAGCGCGACACCGGTGCCGATCAGCATCGATGCCTCACCGATCAGGCGGACCGTGCCGTCGTCGTGCGTGTGGGAGTACAGCTTGGGCCACAGCGTCCGGCGGTTCCAGTCGTCGATCGCCTCCAGCAGCTTCGGCTTCTCGTCGATGCCGTGCGGGCGGTCGTAGAAGGTGCGGACCGAGAAGATCTGCTGCTCCTCCTCGCCCCGGAACATGAAGTACGTGCGGAACTGCTCCCAGGGAGCGGCGAGGTCGCCTTCCTCGTCGACGACGTACTTCAGCTCCATCTGGTCGAGGAGCTGCTTGACCAGGTCCTGGTCGGGCACGACGGGTCCCTCAGGCCCCGACGGCTGCGGTTCGGGCTGGCCCCCGAAATTCGGAATCGAGGACGGGTCGATGCTCACCGTGGACTTCCCTTCGTATGGTCACCGCCATCCTCCACCATGCCCGCCCCGTCCTGGCAACCCCGGGCCGGGACGGCGCCGCCGATCAGGCAACGCCGCGGCCCGCCGGCCGGGCGCGGCCCGTCAGGACCGCACCGGCGCGACCGTCAGCCGCTCGCCGTCCCCGGCGACCTCGACCCGGACCGTGTCCCCGTCGAGCACCTCGCCGGAGAGGATGGCGCGGGCGAGCTGGTCGCCGACGGCCGTCTGGACCAGGCGGCGCAGCGGCCGGGCGCCGTACGAGAGGTCCGGCGCCGCGGACGCCTCGTCGGCGGCGGGCTCCCGGCCGAGCCAGGCGAGCCAGGTCAGGGCGCCGTCGGAGACGTCCAGCGTCAGCCGGCGGTCGGCCAGGCGGGCCTGGAGGTGGCCGAGCTGGATGCGGGCGATCCGCTGGAGCTGGTCGGTGCCCAGCGGGTGGAAGACGACAAGATCGTCGAGGCGGTTGAGGAATTCGGGACGGAAGGAGGCGCGGACGGTCTCCAGCACCTTCTCCTTCTTCTGCTCCTCCTTCAGCAGGGGGTCCATCAGGAAGGCCGACCCCAGGTTCGAGGTCAGGACGAGGAGGGTGTTGCGGAAGTCGACCGTGCGGCCCTGGCCGTCCGTGAGGCGCCCGTCGTCCAGCACCTGGAGGAGGATGTCGAAGACCTCGTGGTGCGCCTTCTCCACCTCGTCGAGCAGGATCACCGAGTACGGACGGCGGCGGACCGCCTCGGTCAGCTGACCGCCCTCCTCGTACCCGACGTAACCGGGAGGCGCGCCCACCAAACGGGCCACGGAGTGCTTCTCGCCGTACTCCGACATATCGATGCGGACCATCGCCCGCTCGTCGTCGAAGAGGAAGTCGGCGAGCGCCTTGGCCAGCTCCGTCTTGCCGACACCGGTCGGGCCGAGGAAGAGGAACGAGCCGGTGGGACGGTCCGGGTCGGCGATCCCGGCACGGGAACGGCGCACCGCGTCCGACACCGCGCGCACCGCCTCCGTCTGGCCGATCAGCCGCTTGCCCAGCTCCTCCTCCATCCGCAGCAGCTTCTGCGTCTCGCCCTCCAGCAGCCGCCCGGCCGGAATGCCCGTCCAGGAGCCGACCACGTCCGCGATGTCGTCCGGGCCGACCTCCTCCTTGACCATGGACTCCTTGGACGCCTCCTGCTCGGCCTCCGCCCGCGCGGCCTCCTCCAGCTCCCGCTCCAGACCGGGGATCTCCCCGTAGAGCAGCTTGGAGGCGGTGTCGAAATCGCCGTCGCGCTGCGCGCGCTCCGCCTGGCCGCGCAGGTCGTCGAGGCGCTCCTTCAGCTCACCGAGGCGGTTGAGGCCCTGCTTCTCCTTCTCCCACCGGGCGGTGAGCCCGCGCAGCTCCTCCTCCTTGTCGGCGAGGTCCTTGCGCAGCTTCTCCAGGCGCTGCACGGAACCGGCGTCGGTCTCGTTGCGCAGCGCCAGCTCCTCCATCCGCAGCCGGTCGACGGCGCGCTGGAGCTCGTCGATCTCCACGGGGGACGAGTCGATCTCCATGCGGAGCCGGGACGCCGCCTCGTCGACCAGGTCGATGGCCTTGTCCGGCAGGAAGCGGGAGGTGATGTAGCGGTCGGACAGACCGGCCGCGGCGACCAGCGCGGAGTCCGCGATCTGCACCTTGTGGTGCGCCTCGTAGCGCCCCTTGAGGCCGCGCAGGATCGCGACGGTGTCCTCGACGCTCGGCTCCGCGACCAGCACCTGCTGGAAGCGGCGCTCCAGCGCCGGGTCCTTCTCGATCCGCTCGCGGTACTCGTCGAGCGTCGTCGCGCCGACCATCCGCAGCTCACCGCGGGCCAGCATCGGCTTGAGCATGTTGCCCGCGTCCATCGCCGAGTCGCCGCCGGCGCCCGCGCCGACGACGGTGTGCAGCTCGTCGATGAAGGTGATGATCTGGCCGTCGCTGGACTTGATCTCGGCCAGAACGGTCTTCAGCCGCTCCTCGAACTCACCGCGGTACTTCGCGCCCGCGACCATCGCGCCCAGGTCCAGCGCGACCAGCCGCTTGTCGCGCAGCGACTCGGGGACGTCGCCCTTGACGATGCGCTGCGCCAGCCCCTCGACGACGGCGGTCTTGCCGACGCCGGGCTCACCGATGAGCACCGGGTTGTTCTTCGTCCGGCGGGAGAGGACCTGCACCACACGGCGGATCTCGTGGTCACGGCCGATGACCGGGTCGAGCTTGCCGTCGCGGGCCGCCGCCGTCAGATCCGTACCGAACTTCTCCAGCGCCTTGTACGCGCCCTCCGGGTCGGCGTTGGTCACCCGGCGGTCGCCGCGGGTCCGCTCGAACGCGGCCAGCAGCTTCTTGGCCGTGGCGCCCTGCTCCGCCAGCAGCTCGCCGGTGCGGCCGCCCTTCGCGGCGATGCCGATGAGCAGGTGCTCGGTGGAGATGTAGGCGTCGCCGAGGTCCTTGGCGCGCTGCGCCGCGTCGGCGATCACGGCGAGCAGTTCGCGGTCGGGCTGCGGGGGCGCGACCGTCGAACCCTGCACGCTGGGCAGCGAGGCGAGCTGCCGCTCGGCGCCGGAGCGCAGCGCTGCGGCGTCGGCCTCGGCCGCCGCCAGCAGATCCATGATGTTCTCGTTGTCCCGCCCGGCCAGCAGCGCGAGCAGCAGATGAGCGGACGTCATGTCCGCGTGCCCGGCGGTGACCGCCCGCTCGTTGGCGGCGCTCAGCGCCTCACGGCTCTTGTTGGTCAGCTCGGCGTCCACGTCCCCGCAGTCCTCCTCGTGCGCATGCCTGACGACGTTCCTGCACGTACCAACGTGCGATAAGTTGAGTCTATTCCACTCAAGGTTGAAATGGGGTGTGGGGCCGTCCCTGTTTTTCGCTCGTGCGGATGAAGGCGCTGTCATATGCCTCCGACATGAGCCGCTGCCTGTGAGGCTGGCCTTCCGCTACGAGGAGGTGCAGCATGACGGCTATGGCACATGAGCCGCTGGCCTACGACGACCAAACCCTCCTGGACTACTTCCTCGGCATGGACACCCCCGCGGGTTTCCGGGCCGAATTCATCGAGGGGGAGATCGTTGTGACGCCACCGCCGGACGGGGACCACGAGGACTACCTGGACCTCATCTGCGATCAGATGAAGCTGCGATCAGCGACACGGATGCAGATCTCCGGAACCAAGGGCCTCATCCTCCCCGGCTTCGGCACCCGCTCCGCCGACCACGTCATCCCTGACGCCACCGTCGCCCCGCGCGCCCTGCGGCTCTTCCGCGGGGCCCCGCCCTGGATGCCCGCCGACGGCGTCGCCATGGTCGTCGAGGTCACGTCGAGCAAGCCCGAGCACGACCGCGTCACCAAGCGCCGCTGCTACGCCCACGCCGGCATCCCCCTCTACCTGCTCGTCGACCGCGACAGGTCCAACGTCACGCTGTTCAGCGCGCCCTCCGGCCAGGACTTCGCAGCCCTCATCACCGTCCCCTTCGGCAAACCCCTCCCCCTCCCCGCCCCCTTCTCCTTCGACCTCGACACCTCCGACTTCCTGTGAGGCGCGGGGCGCGGCCTACGCTTCTTCCCATGGCCCATGACCTCCGCGCCCTCACGCCCGAGTACCTCGCCTTCTGGGACGAGCGTTTCGTGGCGACGCTCACGACCTCGCGTCCGGACGGGACGCCGCATGTCGTCCCGGTGGGCGTCACCTTCGACGCGGAGGCGGGTATCGCGCGGATCATCACCCGCAAGAGCACCACCAAGGTCCGCAACGTCCTCGCCGCCGGCCCCGACGGCGCACGGGTCGCGGTGTGCCAGGTCGGGCCCCGCCGGTGGGCCACGCTGGAGGGCACCGCCCGGGTGCGTGCCGAGGCGGAGGCGGTGGCGGACGCCGAGCGGCGGTACGCGGAGCGCTACGGGCGGACGCCGACGCCCCGCCCCGACCGCGTGACGATCGAGATCACGGTGACCAGGGCGCTGGGACGGGTCTGAGACGCGGGCGGTGCGCGGTCCCGCGCCCCGGACGCCGGGCCGTGCGCGGGGTATCGTCGCCCCCCACTGTCGCCACGCCCCGGAGGCACGATGAACTCGGTCCGAGTGACGGCCATCGCCTGCCTGATGCCGCTGACCGAACTGGACGAGGACCCGTTCCTCGTCGACGACCGCGGCCAGCACGACATGTGCGGACGGTGGGCCGCCGCCCGCGACTACGCGCTGACCTGCCGGCTGAGCCTGCACCAGCTCCGCGCCGACCACGGCGTCCTGTGGCGGGACGTCGAGCGCGGCCTGGTCGATGTGTTCGTGGCACCCAACCGCCGGGCGCTGGAGACCGCCATCGACGGGACGGACGAGTTCACCGCGCGCTGCGCCGCCGCCGGAGTACGCCTGGAGACCGCCGACCTCGACGAGCCCGTCTACACCCGGATGATGAAGTCGCGGGTGCACCGCAGGCTGTCGATGCCGACGGCCGGCTACAACGGCTGCTGACCCCGCGGGCACGCGAAAGGGCCGGGGTCCGCCCCGGCCCTTCCCGCGTACCGCCCGCTATTCGGGCCGCTTGGGACGCCATACGACCAGCGCGCTGGTCTGCTGGACGTCCTGATACGGCACCAGGTCCCGGCGGTAGGAGGCGTGCACCGCCGCCTCCCGCTGCCGCATGGCGCTGGCCGCGCCGTCCAGGGCTCCCTGGAGTTCGGCGACCCGCTGCTGGAGCGCCGCGACCTGGTTCTCCAGTTCGATGATCCGCTTGATGCCGGCGAGGTTGATGCCCTCGTCCTGGGACAGCTGCTGCACCGTACGGAGCAGTTCGATGTCCCGGGCCGAGTAGCGGCGGCCCCGCCCGGCGGTGCGGTCGGGCGAGACCAGACCCAGCCGGTCGTACTGCCGCAGGGTCTGCGGGTGCAGGCCGGAGAGCTGGGCCGCGACGGAGATGACGTACACCGGCGAATCTTCGGTCAGTTCATAGGGGTTACGACGCTGCCCGCCCCGGCTGTCCATCTCATTCTCCCTTCGCGGCCTTGAAGAGCTCCGCCCGCGGGTCCTCGCCCGCGGTCGCCTCGCGATAGGACTCCAGCGACTCCTTCGCCTCGCCGCCGAGGTCCTGGGGGACGACGACCTGCACGGTGACCAGCAGATCACCACGGGTGCCGTCCTTGCGGGTCGCTCCCTTACCGCGGACCCGCATCGTGCGTCCGTTGGGCGTACCGGCCGCGATCTTCAGCGTGACCGGCGGGCCGCCCAGCGTCGGCACCCGCACCTCGCCCCCGAGCGCGGCCTCCGGGAAGGTGACCGGCACGGTGACCGTGAGGTTGTCGTCCTTGCGGCCGAACACGGGGTGGGACCCGACGTGCACGACGACGTAGAGGTCGCCCGCCGGGCCGCCCTGCTCGCCCGGGGCCCCCTTGCCGCGCAGCCGGATGCGCTGCCCGTCGGAGACCCCCGGAGGGATACGGACCTGCATGGTGCGGGCGCTGCGCGCCCGCCCGCTGCCCTTGCAGACGTCGCAGGGGTCCTGGGCGATCAGGCCCCGGCCCTTGCAGTCCGCGCACGGATCGGTGAGCGAGAACCCGCCGCCCGTGCCCCGGCTGACCTGCCCGGTGCCGACACAGGTCGGGCAGACCCGTGGCGTCCCGTTCTTGTCGCCGGTGCCCGAGCACGCCTTGCACGGCGCCTGGCTGGACATCCGCAGCGGGACCGTGGCCCCGTCGACCGCCTCGGTGAAGCTGAGCGTCACCTCGGACTCGACGTCCTGGCCGCGGCGGGGCTGCGTACGCGTGCCGCCGCCGCGGTTGAAGAGGCCGCCGAAGACGTCCCCGAGACCGCCGCCGAAGCCGCCGGCACCCCCGCCCTGGCCCTGCGTGCCCCCGAAGAGGTCGCCCAGGTCGAAGTTGAAGGTGCCGCCGCCACCGGGGCCGGCCCGGAAGCCGCCGTTGCCGAACAGCGCCCGGGCCTCGTCGTACTCCTTGCGGCGTTTGGGGTCACCGAGGACGTCGTTCGCCTCGGAGATCTCCTTGAAGCGCTCCTCGGCACGGGCGTCCCCCTTGTTGGCGTCGGGGTGGTTCTCCCGGGCCAGCTTGCGGTACGCCTTCTTGATCTCCGCCTCGGTGGCGTCCTTCGGGACGCCGAGGACCTTGTAGAAGTCCTTCTCCACGAAGTCCTTGGTGCTCATCCCCGACGTCCCTCCTTCCGCGTGGTTCTCTTCGCCGTCCGCACGTCAGCCCTCGTCCGGGCCACCGTTTTCCTCGTCCGCCTTGGTGTCCTCCTCGGCGGACTTGGTGCCCTGCGCGCCCGGCTGCGGCTCGGCGACGGCGACCCGTGCGGGACGGATCGTTCGTTCACCCATGCGATACCCGGGCTGAAGGATCGCCACGCAGGTGGTCTCCGTGACGTCCGGCGCGTACGAGTGCATCAGCGCCTCGTGGATCGTCGGGTCGAAGGGCTCGCCCTCCTTGCCGAACTGCTGGAGGCCCAGCTTGGCGACCACGGTCTCCAGCGACTCGGCCACCGACTTGAAGCCGCCGACCAGTTCGCCGTGCTCGCGGGCACGGCCGATGTCGTCGAGGACCGGGAGGAGTTCGGACAGGAGGTTCGCCGAGGCGACCTCCTTGACCGTGACCCGGTCCCGTTCCACCCGGCGGCGGTAGTTCTGGTACTCCGCCTGGAGCCGCTGGAGGTCCCCGGTGCGTTCGGCGAGCGCCGAGCGTGCCTGGTCCAGCTGCGCCGTGAGGGCCACGTCCTGACTGCTTTCCGTGTCGTCCCCGGCCGGGGCCGGACCCGCCTTGTCGGCGGACCCGGCCTTCTGCGCCGCGTCGTCAGCGTTACGTGCGGACCCGGTGCCGGAGGGGACGTCGGGCTTCTCCTCGAAGCCCGGGGTCTCCTCCGTCACGCCGCACCGTCCTTCTTCGGCTTCTCGTCGACGATCTCCGCGTCGACCACGTCGTCCTCGGCCTTGGGCTTGGCACCCTCGGCGCCGGGCGCAGCGGCGCCGGCGGCCTGGGCGTCGGCGTACATGGCCTGGCCCAGCTTCTGGGAGACGGCCGCGACCTTCTCGGTGGCGGTGCGGATCTCGGCGGTGTCCTCGCCCTTGAGCTTCTCCTTCAGCTCGCCGACGGCGGTCTCCACCTCGGTCTTCACCTCGGCCGGGACCTTCTCCTCGTTGTCCTTGAGGAACTTCTCGGTCTGGTAGACGAGCTGCTCGGCCTGGTTGCGCGTCTCGGCGGACTCACGGCGCTTGTGGTCCTCCTCCGCGTACTTCTCGGCCTCCTCGCGCATGCGGTCGACCTCGTCCTTCGGCAGCGAGGAGCCGCCGGTGACGGTCATCTTCTGCTCCTTGCCCGTGCCCAGGTCCTTGGCGGTCACGTGCATGATGCCGTTGGCGTCGATGTCGAAGGAGACCTCGATCTGCGGGACGCCGCGCGGGGCCGGCGGCAGACCGGTCAGCTCGAACATGCCGAGCTTCTTGTTGTACGCCGCGATCTCGCGCTCGCCCTGGTAGACCTGGATCTGGACGGACGGCTGGTTGTCCTCGGCGGTGGTGAAGATCTCGGACCGCTTGGTCGGGATCGTGGTGTTCCGCTCGATCAGCTTGGTCATGATGCCGCCCTTGGTCTCGATACCGAGGGACAGCGGGGTGACGTCCAGCAGGAGGACGTCCTTGACCTCGCCCTTGAGGACACCGGCCTGGAGGGTGGCGCCGATGGCGACGACCTCGTCCGGGTTGACGCCCTTGTTGGCGTCCTTGCCGCCGGTCAGCTCCTTGACGAGCTCGGAGACGGCGGGCATACGGGTCGAGCCGCCGACCAGGACCACGTGGTCGATCTCGGACAGGGCGATGCCGGCGTCCTTGATGACGTTGTGGAACGGGGTCTTGCAGCGCTCCAGGAGGTCCGCGGTCAGCTGCTGGAACTGCGAGCGGGTGAGCTTCTCGTCCAGGTGCAGCGGGCCCTCGGCGGAGGCGGTGATGTAGGGCAGGTTGATCGTCGTCTCGGTGGACGAGGACAGCTCGATCTTCGCCTTCTCCGCGGCCTCGCGCAGCCGCTGGAGCGCCATCTTGTCCTTGGACAGGTCGACGCCGTGGCCGTTCTGGAACTGCTTGACCAGGTAGTCGACGATGCGCTGGTCCCAGTCGTCACCGCCGAGGTGGTTGTCACCGTTGGTGGCCTTCACCTCGACGACGCCGTCGCCGATGTCCAGCAGCGAGACGTCGAAGGTGCCGCCACCGAGGTCGAAGACGAGAATGGTCTGGTCGTCCTTCTCCAGGCCGTAGGCCAGAGCGGCGGCGGTCGGCTCGTTGACGATCCGCAGGACGTTCAGGCCCGCGATCTCGCCGGCCTCTTTGGTGGCCTGGCGCTCGGAGTCGTTGAAGTACGCCGGGACGGTGATGACGGCGTCGGTGACCTTCTCGCCCAGGTAGGCCTCGGCGTCCCGCTTCAGCTTCTGCAGGATGAAGGCGCTCATCTGCTGCGGGTTGAAGTCCTTGCCGTCCAGGTTGATCTTCCAGTCGGTGCCCATGTGGCGCTTGACCGACCGGACGGTCCTGTCGACGTTGGTGACGGCCTGGCGCTTGGCGACCTCGCCGACCAGCACCTCACCGTTCTTCGCGAAGGCGACGACGGACGGCGTGGTCCTGGCGCCCTCGGCGTTGGTGATGACGGTGGGCTCACCGCCTTCGAGAACACTGACGACGGAGTTCGTCGTACCCAGGTCGATGCCGACCGCACGTGCCATGTCGATTCCTCCAGCTGACTTGAGTGGAACAGGCTCAAGAGTGCCGCACCCCCGGGAAGCTGTCAACAGACATGAGTCGGGCGCACTCAACTTTTATACGGCGCTTATCGTCACCGGCCGCGCCCCCGCCACGGCCGCCCCTTCCGTGACCGTCCGCGCGACACAGATCACCGACCGCACGCCTTCATGGCGACCGGGATACTGGGTAATCTCAGCGCAGACCGAAAAAGTTACTGCTTAGTAATCCGCTCCCGGGTCCCGCTCACCCGGGCGGAGACTCCGCTCTCGCAGGTACGAGGAGCCCTCATGCAACTCGCCGCGATCATCGTGTCGCTGGTTCTCATCGCGGTCGGCGTCGCGCTGTTCGGCCGTGCCGTCCTGCAGATCTACCGCTTCGTGCGGCTCGGCCAGTCCGTACCCGCGGGTTCCCGCACCGACGACCCCAAGCAGCGCACCGTCACCGTCGCCAAGGAGTTCCTCGGCCACACCCGGATGAACCGCTGGGGCGTCGTCGGGGTGGCCCACTGGTTCGTCGCGGTGGGCTTCTTCTCCCTGCTGCTGACGATCGTCAACGCCATCGGCCAGCTGTTCAAGGCCGACTGGCTGATCCCCGTCATCGGCGACTGGCTGCCCTACGAGATCTTCACCGAGTTCCTCGGCCTGATGACGACGCTGGGCATCGTGACGCTGATCGTCGTCCGCCAGCTGAGCAAGCCCGGCAAGCCCGGCCGCAAGTCCCGTTTCACGGGCTCCAACTTCGGCCAGGCGTACTTCGTCGAGGCCGTCATCCTCATCGTCGGCCTGTCGATCATGACGCTGCGCGCCCTGGAGGGCGTCCAGCACGGCGTCGACAGCTACGAGATCGGCTTCTTCGCCTCGTACCCGCTGATCGCGGCCTTCAAGGGGCTCAGCCTCGGCACCATCCAGAACCTCACCTACCTCGTCGCGATGATCAAGATCGGGACGTCCTTCATCTGGATGATCACGGTCGCGCTCAAGACCGACATGGGTGTGGCCTGGCACCGCTTCCTGGCGTTCCCCAACATCTGGTTCAAGCGCGAGTCCTCCGGTGACACCGCCCTCGGCGCGCTCCAGCCGATGACCAGCGCGGGCAAGCCGATCGACTTCGAGGACCCGGGCGAGGACGACCAGTTCGGCGTCTCCCAGATCGAGCACTTCTCCTGGAAGGGCATCCTCGACTTCTCCACCTGCACCGAGTGCGGCCGTTGCCAGTCGCAGTGCCCGGCCTGGAACACCGGCAAGCCGCTGTCGCCCAAGCTGCTGATCATGGCGCTGCGCGACCACTCGCACGCCAAGGCCCCCTACCTCCTCGCCGGCGGCGGCAAGGACGCGGAGGGCGAGGAGAAGGCCACCGCCGAGCAGCTCGCGGACGTCCCCGCCGACGCGCTGGCCGAGGCCGAGCGCCCGCTGATCGGCACCCTCGAAGCCGCGTCCGACAGCGGCTTCGCCGCGGGCGGCGTCATCGATCCCGACGTCCTGTGGTCCTGCACCACCTGCGGCGCCTGCGTCGAGCAGTGCCCGGTCGACATCGAGCACGTCGACCACATCGTCGACATGCGCCGCTACCAGGTCATGATCGAGTCGTCGTTCCCGTCCGAGGCCGGGACGATGCTCAAGAACCTGGAGAAGAAGGGCAACCCCTGGGGCCTGGCGAAGAAGCAGCGTCTCGCCTGGACCAAGGAGGTCGACTTCGAGGTCCCGGTCGTCGGCAAGGACGTCGAGGACCTCACCGAGGTCGACTACCTCTACTGGGTCGGCTGCGCCGGCGCCCTGGAGGACCGCGCCAAGAAGACCACCAAGGCGTTCGCCGAACTGCTCCACATCGCGGGCGTCAAGTTCGCCATCATGGGCGGCGACGAGAAGTGCACCGGCGACTCGCCCCGCCGCCTGGGCAACGAGTTCCTCTTCCAGCAGCTCGGCGCCGAGAATGTCGCCACCCTCAACGCCGCCTTCGGCGAGGACGATGACGACGCGGCGACGAAGAAGCCGCGGTCCGCGAAGAAGATCGTCGCGACCTGCCCGCACTGCTTCAACACCCTCGCCAACGAGTACCCGCAGCTCGGCGGCGAGTACGAGGTCATCCACCACACCCAGCTGCTCCAGCACCTGATCGACGAGGGCCGGCTGATCCCCGTCACCCCGGTGGAGGGCCTGATCACCTACCACGACCCCTGCTACCTCGGCCGTCACAACAAGGTCTACACACCGCCGCGCGAAATCATCGCCAAGGTGCCGGGCCTGCGGAACGAGGAGATGCACCGCCACAAGGAGCGCGGCTTCTGCTGCGGCGCCGGCGGCGCCCGCATGTGGATGGAGGAGCGCATCGGCAAGCGGATCAACGACGAGCGGGTGGACGAGGCCCTGTCCCTCAACCCCGACATCGTCTCCACCGCCTGCCCCTTCTGCCTCGTCATGCTCACCGACTCGGTCAACGGCAAGAAGAACGACGGCAAGGCCAAGGAATCGCTCCAGGTCGTCGACGTCGCCCAGCTGCTGCTGGACTCCGTCAAGACCCCGCCCGCCCCGGACGGCGACGCGGACTCCGCCGACGCCCCCGAGCCGGAGCCCGAACCGGCGAAGTGAACCCGCGGCCCGGCTCCCGGGCCCTGAACACCGATGGCCCGTCCTGCGTCTCGCGGGGCGGGTCATCGGCGTTTGGGGGTGGGGGTGTTGGTGCGGACGGTCGGTGTCGTTCGCGGGGTGGTCGGCGTCGTTCGTGGGGTGACCGCTGTCGCTCGTGGGGCGGTCGCTGTCGTTCGCGAGGCGACCGTCGTCGTTCACCCGGCGGCCGTCATCGTTCACATGGCGGCCACTGCCGTTCACGAGCAGGAAGCCCCCAAGGACCGACCCGGAAAACCCCGGGCGCCGTCGACCGCCGCGGTCTAGCCTGCCGCTCGTCCGCCCCTCGCCCCAGGAGCCCCGGTGACCCCCAGCCCCTCCCCCGTCCACATCCGCCGCGCGACCGCCGACGACGCCCCCGCCCTCGCCGCGGTGCACATGGCCTCCCGCCGCGCGACCATGCCCTATCTGCCGCCCCAGGTCCGCGGCCACGCCGAGGTCACCGACTGGTTCCGGGAGCAGGTCCTCCCCACGTGCGACACCTGGGTGGCGGTACCCGGGCAAGAGGCGGCGGCCGGCACCGCCGTCGTCGGCTACGCCGCCGCCCGCGACAACCTCCTGGACCACCTCTATCTCCACCCCGACGTCCTCCGCCGCGGCATCGGCACCCGGCTCCTCGCCGAGGTCCGCCGGCACCGCCCCGACGGCCTCACCCTGCACGTCTTCGCCCTCAACACCTCCGCCCGCGCCTTCTACGCCCGCCACGGCTTCACCGTCACCGCCACCGGAGACGGCAGCGACAACATGGAGGGCCTGCCGGAACTGACCCTGTCCTGGACACCCGCCCCCTAAGGGCACCGACCGATTTCCGCAGGTCGCACGCCCGTGTTCCCCCTAAGGGATGTCACAGCTCGGCAGCAAACCCCGGCCGTTCCCCCCGCCCCGGCGCCGGGGCGGCCGGGACCAGGTACTTTCAGGGGCGTGGCTGGATTCAGGATGGGCGGCGGACGGGATCCCCGTACCCCGCAGGACGGGCAGCAGCAGGGACACCAGGGGCCGTACGGACAGCAGGGACCGTACGGGCAGCAGCCCCCGCCTCCGCACGGCCAGTGGCCGCAGTCGCAGCCACCCCAGTACTACGGCAACGGCGGGCCGCAGGCGCACGGCGAGCCGGAGTACTTCGGCGACGGCGGTTACCAGGCGCAGCCGTCCTACGCCCCGTACGCCTCCGACGACGGTCCGGGCCAGACCCAGCAGTTCCGCCTCGGCGAGGCCCCGGACGCGTACGGAAACGGTCCTGCGCAGGCTCAGGAGGCCGGTAACGAGTACGCGGAGGGCGGCGTCTACCGCGCCGGGCAGACCACCGCGCCCCCGGCCGGCCCGCGGCTGCACTGGAAGGAGCTGCTGCCCGGCATCGTCCTGCGCCCCACGCCCACGTTCTGGCAGATGCGCGACCATCCGGTCTGGGCCCCGGCGCTGATCGTCTCGTTCGTCTACGGCCTGCTCGCGGTCTTCGGCTTCGACAAGGCCCGTGAGGACGTGCTGAACGCCACGCTCTCCAACAGCATCCCCTGGGTGCTGGTCACCGCCGTGATGTTCGTCCTCGGCAGTCTGATCCTCGGCGCGGTCACCCACACCCTCGCCCGGCAGCTCGGCGGCGACGGCGCCTGGGCGCCGACCATCGGCCTGTCCATGCTGATCATGACGATCTCGGACGCGCCCCGGCTGCTGTTCGCGATGTTCCTCGGCGGGGACAGCGTGCTCGTCCAGCTGCTGGGCTGGCTGACCTGGATCGCGTCCGGCTATCTGCTGACGTCCATGGTGAGCAAGTCGCACGATCTGCACTGGCCCAGGGCGCTCGGCGCCTGCGCCATCCAGCTCGTCGCCCTGCTCGCGCTGGTGAAGCTCGGCACGCTGTAGCCGCCCGGCGCA
>NZ_JCANQV010000049.1:0-26941 GCF_059553635.1 Candidatus Streptomyces philanthi | reverse complement strand
GGGCGGGGTCTGGGGTGCGGCACTCACGCGTACCACTATCGCGCACCGGCCGCGGGGCCCGGGGCCCGGGGCAGGGCCGGGGCCGCGCCTACTTCCCCAGCCGGTTGGCCGTGTGCACCGCGCGCAGGACCGCGGCCGCCTTGTTGCGGCACTCGGTGTCCTCGGCGGACGGGTCGGAGTCGGCGACGACGCCGGCGCCCGCCTGGACGTAGGCGGTGCCGTCCCGCAGCAGCGCGGTGCGGATCGCGATGGCGGTGTCGGCGTCGCCCGCGAAGTCGAGGTAGCCGACGCAGCCGCCGTACAGGCCGCGCCGGGTCGGTTCCAGGTCCTCGATGATCTGGAGGGCGCGGGGCTTGGGGGCGCCGGAGAGGGTGCCGGCGGGGAAGCAGGCGGTGAGGACGTCGAAGGCGGTGCTGCCCTCGGCGACCTTGCCGGTGACCGTGGAGACGATGTGCATGACGTGGCTGTAGCGCTCCACCGACATGAAGTCGGCGACCTCGACGCTGCCCGGTTCGCAGACCCGTCCCAGGTCGTTGCGGCCGAGGTCGACCAGCATCAGGTGCTCGGCGCGCTCCTTCGGGTCGGCCATCAGTTCGTCGGCGAGCGCCTGGTCCTCCTGGACGGTGGCGCCGCGCGGGCGGGTCCCGGCGATGGGGTGCAGCATCGCCCGCCGGTTCTCGACCTTGACCAGTGCCTCGGGGCTGGAGCCGACGACGTCGACGCCGTCCTCGAAGCGGAACAGGTACATGTACGGGCTGGGGTTGGTGGCCCGCAGTACGCGGTAGACGTCCAGGGCGCTCGCCGTGCACGGCGTCTCGAACCGCTGCGAGGGCACCACCTGGAACGCCTCGCCCGCCCGGATGCGCTCCTTGACGTCCTCGACCGCCGCCTCGTACGAGGGGCCGCCCCAGCGCGCGGTGAACGGCGGCAGGGCGGACGGCGGGAGCGCGGCGGCGCTCGCCGGGGCGGGGCGGGCGAGGTCGTCGGCCATGGCGTCGAGGCGGGCGACGGCGTCGGCGTACGCCTCGTCGACGCCGGTGTCGAGGTCGTTGTGGTTGATCGCGTTGGCGATGAGCCAGACCGTGCCGCTCCAGTGGTCGAGGACCGCGAGGTCGGAGGTGAGCAGCATGGTCAGCTCGGGCAGGCGCAGGTCGTCGGTGGTGCGCTCGGTGATCCGCTCCAGGTGGCGGACGATGTCGTAGCCGAGGTAGCCGACCATGCCGCCGGTGAAGGGCGGCAGTCCCTCGTCCTCGACGAGGTCGCGGGGGGTGTGCAGGGCCTCGACGGTGGCGCGCAGGGCGGCGAGCGGGTCGCCGCCGGTGGGCACGCCGACCGGCGGGGAGCCCAGCCAGTGCGCGGCGCCGTCGCGGACGGTGAGGGTGGCGGCGCTGCGGACGCCGATGAACGAGTACCGCGACCAGGTCCGGCCGTTCTCGGCGGATTCCAGGAGGAAGGTGCCGGGGCGTTCGGCGGCCAGTTTGCGGTAGAGCCCCACCGGGGTGTCGCCGTCCGCGAGCAGGCGGCGGGTGACGGGGACGACCCGCCGGTCCTTGGCGAGCGTGCGGAAGGTGTCGAGGTCCGGAGCGGCGGTGCCGGTGGTTCCCGTGGTCATGGCAGCGGAGCCTACTGGGCGTCGGCCCGTCCCGTGGCGGCGTCAGGCGCTCGCCGACGGGGCGGGCCCGGGGGTCAGGACGTCGGCGTCGAAGCAGGTGCGGGCGCCGGTGTGGCAGGCCGCGCCGACCTGGTCGACCTTGACGAGGACGGTGTCGCCGTCGCAGTCGAGGGCCACGGACCTGACGTGCTGGGCGTGGCCGGAGGTGCCGCCCTTGACCCAGTACTCGTGGCGGCTGCGGGACCAGTAGGTGCAGCGGCCGGTGGTGAGGGTGCGGTGCAGGGCCTCGTCGTCCATCCAGCCGAGCATCAGCACCTCGCCGGTGTCGTACTGCTGGGCGACGGCGGGCACGAGGCCGTCGGGGGTGCGCTTGAGGCGGGCGGCGATCGCGGGGTCGAGGGCGGTGGTGCCGGGGGCCGCGGGGCCGGAGGGGGTGCGGGTGGTCATGGGTTCATTGTGCCGTGCGGCATCCTGCGGGTATGGCCGCAGAACCCTCTTCGTCAGGGCCGCCCCCGGAGCACGATCCGGAGCGGGTGGTGAGGGCCGCGGTGATCGTGCTGCTGGTGGTGTGCGGGGCGGCCGTGGTGATGGCAGGGGTGGTGTGCGGGCTGGCGCGGGGCTGAGCCGGTGCGCGCGGCCGGTTCCTTTCGTCCGGGACGGGTGCGGCGGGGCCCGTGCGGCGTGTGGGACGTCATCGGCGGCGGTGGGGTCGTACGCTGATCACATGTCGACCCATGCGAAGCGCGAACGGCTGCTGCTCGCCGATCTGTTGGAAGGTGTGGGGCCCACGGCGCCCACGCTCTGCGAGAACTGGACGGCGCGGGATCTGGCCGCGCATGTGGTGGTGCGGGAGCGGCGGGCCGACGCGGCCGGCGGTCTCGTGCTCAAGCCGCTGGCCGCGCGGCTGGAGAGGGTGCAGGCGGAGTTCGCCGCCAAGCCGTACGAGGAGCTGATCCAGCTCATCAGGACCGGGCCGCCCCGGATGTCCCCGTTCTCGCTGAAGCAGATCGACGAGGCGTCCAACACGGTGGAGTTCTTCGTGCACGCCGAGGACGTGCGGCGGGCGCAGGAGGACTGGGCGCCGCGCGAGCTGGACCCGGTGTTCGCGGACGCGCTGTGGGCGCGGCTGGAGCGGATGGCGCGGGTGCTGGCGCGGCGGTCGCCGGTCGGGCTGGTGCTGCGGCGGCCGGACGGGCGGACGGTGGTGGCGCGCCGCGGGGCCCCGGTGGTCACCGTGGTGGGCGAGCCGGGTGAGCTGACGCTGTTCGCCTTCGGGCGGCAGGGCGTGGCCAAGGTGACGCCGGAGGGCGACGAGGAGTCCGTGGCCAAGGTGATGACGGCCGGTCTGGGCCTGTAGCTCCCCCGTGCCGCCGGTGCCCCTCGCGGGGGCGCGCCGGCGGCACACTCGTTTCAGCCGTCGCGCACATGGGCCAGCAGGATGCGCTGGAGCTCGCGGGCGGCGCGCGGGGGCGAGACGTCGCCGCGGTGCGCCACGGAGACGACGCGGTGCATGGCGGGGTCGTCGAAGCGGGTGACACGCAGTCCGGAGCGTTCGGCGACCATGCTGGGGACGACGGCGGCGCCGAGACCGGCGCGGACGAAGCCGAGGACGGCGTCCATCTCGCCGCCCTCCACGGTGAACACCGGCTCGAAACCGGCGGCGCGGCAGGCGGCGATGGTGAATTCCCGCAGGTCGTAGCCGCGGCGGAACATCGCGAGCGGGCGGCCGCGAAGGTCCTCGACCCGGATGCGGGAGCGCCGTACGGGCGCGGGACGGTCGGGTGCGGAGACCACGACCAGCTCCTCGCGCAGCAGCTCGGCGGTGGCCAGCGCGGGGGCCTGGACGGGCAGCGGGGTGATGATCAGCGCGAGGTCGAGGGCGCCGTCGGCGAGGGCGCGGACCAGGTCCTGGGAGCCGTCCTCGGTGACGAGGAGTTCGACGCCCGGGTAGGCGCGGTGGAAGGTGCGCAGGACGTCGGGGACGAGGCTGGCGCAGAGGCTGGGCGGGGCGCCCAGGCGCAGCCGGCCGCGGCGGAGCAGGGCCACCTCCTGGACCTCGCGGCGGGCGGTGTCGGCGTCGGCGAGGATGCGGCGGGCCAGGGGCAGCAGGGTCTCCCCCGCGTCGGTGAGGGTGATGTGGCCGCGGGCGCGGTGGAAGAGGTCGGCGCCGAGTTCCTTCTCCAGGGAGCGGATCTGCTGGGAGAGGGAGGGCTGGGCGACGTGCTCGCGTTCGGCGGCGCGGGTGAAGTGGCGGGTGTCGGCGACGGCGGTGAAGTAGCGGAGCTGCTGGAGCTGCATGCTTCATAGGCTATTCCTATGGAGATGAGCTGTTTCCTGTCTTGGACTGATGGGGCCGGTGGTCCCTAACGTCGGGACCCATGGCACTGGACATCCGGACGCGGCCCTCCTTCGCGGCCCTGCTGTGGCGGTCGACCATCGGCAAGAAGGTGGCGATGGCCGTCAGCGGCGCCGTGCTGCTGCTCTTCGTGGTCGCGCATCTGCTGGGCAATCTCAAGGTCTTCTTCGGCGCCGCCGAATTCAACGCGTACGGGCAGTGGCTGCGCACCCTCGGCGCGCCGGTCCTGCACCACGAATGGTTCCTGTGGATCGCCCGGGTGGTGCTGCTCGCCGCGGTGGTGGTCCACGGCGTCGCGGCCTACCAATTGAGCCGTCGCGACATCGCGGCCCGCCCCCGGGGATACGCGCACAGGAAACGCCGGGCGAGTTATGCCACCCGGACGATGCGCTGGGGCGGCATCATCCTGGCGCTGTTCCTCGTCTGGCACATCCTCGATCTCACGACGCTGACGGTGAATCCGCGGGCCGAGGCCGGGCACCCGTACGAGAATCTCGTCGCGAGTTTCGACCGCTGGTACGTCGCGGCCTTCTACATGCTGGCGGTGCTCGCGCTGGGACTGCACATCCGGCACGGATTCTGGAGCGCCGCCCAGACCCTCGGCGCCGGAAGTCCGGCCCGCGACCGCGTCCTGAAGACGGTCGCCAATCTCCTCGCACTGGCACTGACGGCGGGATTCCTCTCGCTGCCGATCGCCGTGCTGACCGGATGGGTGAGTTGACATGACCTACAGCGATTACGGGACCGGCGCGCCGCTCGCCGACGGGAAGGCGCCCGACGGGCCGATCGCCGAACGGTGGGACACCCGGCGTTTCCAGGCCAAGCTGGTGAATCCCGCGAACCGCCGCAAGCACACCGTCATCGTCGTGGGCACCGGACTCGCGGGCGGCGCGGCCGGGGCGACACTGGCCGAGCAGGGTTATCACGTGGTGCAGTTCTGCTACCAGGACTCGCCGCGCCGGGCGCATTCCATCGCGGCGCAGGGCGGCATCAACGCGGCGAAGAACTACCGGAACGACGGGGATTCCGTGCACCGGCTGTTCTACGACACCGTCAAGGGCGGCGATTTCCGCGCCCGGGAATCCAATGTGCACCGCCTGGCGCAGGTGTCGGTGGAGATCATCGACCAGTGCGTGGCCCAGGGCGTGCCCTTCGCCCGGGAGTACGGCGGGCTGCTCGACACCCGGTCGTTCGGCGGGGTGCAGGTGTCCCGGACGTTCTACGCGCGGGGGCAGACGGGGCAGCAGCTGCTGCTCGGGGCCTACCAGGCACTGTCGCGGCAGATCGCGGCGGGCAATGTGGAGATGCACCCGCGGACGGAGATGCTCGACCTCGTCGTGGTCGACGGGCGGGCCCGCGGCATCGTCGCCCGGGATCTGGTCAGCGGCGAGATCCGTACGTATGCCGCCGACGCGGTGGTGCTGGCGACCGGCGGGTACGGCAATGTCTTCTATCTGTCGACGAACGCCATGAACTCCAATGCGACGGCGGTGTGGCGGGCGCACCGGCGCGGCGCCTATTTCGCCAATCCGTGCTTCACCCAGATCCATCCGACGTGCATTCCGCGGACCGGCGACCACCAGTCGAAGCTGACGCTGATGAGCGAGTCGCTGCGCAACGACGGACGGATCTGGGTGCCGAAGAAGAAGGGCGACCGACGGGCGCCCGGGGACATTCCCGAGGCGGAACGGGACTACTACCTGGAGCGTATCTACCCGTCGTTCGGCAACCTCGTTCCCCGGGACATCGCCTCGCGGGCGGCGAAGAACGTCTGCGACGAGGGACGCGGGGTGGGCCCCGGCGGCCAGGGCGTCTACCTGGATTTCGCCGACGCCCTCGCGCGGATGGGCCGCGAGAAGGTCGAGGAGAAGTACGGCAATCTCTTCGACATGTACGAGCGGATCACCGCGGAGAACCCGTACGAGGTGCCGATGCGCATCTATCCCGCCGTGCACTACACGATGGGCGGGCTCTGGGTCGACTACGACCTCCAGACCACCGTCCCGGGCCTTTTCGCGATCGGCGAGGCCAATTTCTCCGACCACGGCGCGAACCGGCTGGGCGCCTCGGCGCTGATGCAGGGACTGGCCGACGGCTATTTCGTCCTGCCGTCGACCATCAACGACTATCTCGCGCGGCACCCGCACCACGACGAGATATCCGCGGACCACCCGGCGGCGGCCGCCGCCCTGCGCGAGACCCGGGAACGGCTCACGGCGCTGCTCGCGGTCAACGGCGACCGGACGCCGGATTCCTTCCACCGCGAGATCGGCGAACTGATGTGGGAGTTCTGCGGAATGTCCCGCACGGAGGAGGGCCTGCGCAAGGCGCTGGACCGCATTCCGGAGATCCGCGCGGAATTCTGGCGGCGCATCAAGGTCCCCGGCACCGGCGAGGAGTTCAACCAGTCGCTGGAGAAGGCCAACCGGATCGTCGACTACCTGGAACTCGCCGAGCTGATGTGCCTGGACGCCCTGCACCGCGCGGAGTCCTGCGGCGGGCACTTCCGGGAGGAGTCGCAGACACCGGACGGCGAGGCCGCGCGGCGTGACGAGGAGTTCTCCTACGTCGCCGCCTGGGAGTTCCGGGGGCCCGAGGGCCCGTCGGCCACGGAGCCCCGCTCCCCCGTCCTGCACAAGGAAGACCTGGTCTTCGAGTACGTCCACCCCACCCAGCGGAGCTACGCATGAGGCTCACCCTGCGCGTCTGGCGCCAGCGGAACACCGAGGCCCCCGGCGCCATGACCACCTACGAGGTCGACGACATCTCGCCGGACATGTCCTTCCTGGAGATGCTCGACACCCTCAACGAGGAGCTGATCCTCAAGGGGGAGGAGCCGGTCGCGTTCGACCACGACTGCCGGGAGGGGATCTGCGGCGCGTGCAGCCTGGTGATCAACGGTGCGGCGCACGGCCCGGAGCGCACCACCACCTGCCAGCTGCACATGCGGTCCTTCCGGGACGGCGACACCATCGATGTGGAGCCGTGGCGGGCGTCGGCCTTCCCGGTGGTGAAGGACCTGGTCGTCGACCGTTCGGCGTTCGACCGGATCATCGGGGCGGGCGGCTACGTCACCGCGCCGACCGGCTCCGCCCCGGAGGCGCACGCCACGCCGGTGCCCAAGCCGGCCGCCGACACGGCGTTCGAGCACGCCGAGTGCATCGGCTGCGGCGCCTGCGTGGCGGCCTGCCCGAACGGCTCGGCGATGCTGTTCACCTCGGCCAAGGTCAACCACCTCAACGTACTGCCGCAGGGCGCCCCGGAGCGGGAGTCACGGGTGCTGGGGATGGTCGCGGCGATGGACAAGGAGGGCTTCGGCGGCTGCACCCTGACCGGCGAGTGCGCGACCGCCTGCCCCAAGGGCATCCCCCTGTTCAGCATCACCGCGATGAACCGCGAGTTCGTCCGCGCGGCCCGCAAGCGGCGCTGACTCACACCGCGGCGGTCCCGATGAGCCCCTCGCGGGTGACGAGCGCGGCCAGCTCCCGCTCGTCCATCCCGTCGGTGCCACCGGGCCGCCGCGGCAGCACCATGTAGCGGCTCTCGGCGCTGGAGTCCCACACCCTGATCAGGGTGTCCTCCGGCAGGCGCAGCCCGAACTCGGCGAGGACGGCGCGGGGTTCGCGCACCACCCGGGAGCGGTACGCCTCGCTCTTGTACCAGGACGGGGACGGCCCCAGCAGACCGATGGGATAGCAGGAACACAGGGTGCACACGAGGACGTTGTGGGTGTCCTCGGTGTTGGCGACGACCTTGAGGCGCTGCTCCTGGATGCCGCCCTTCATCGACAGCCCGATCTCGGGCAGGGCGGCGCCCGCGTCGGCGAGCAGCCGCTCCCGGAATCCCTCGTCGGTCCAGGCGCGGGCCGCGATGCGGGCGCCGTTGAGCGGCGTGGCGTCCCTGAGCATCGAGGCGAGGATCGCGTCCAACTGGTCCTGGTCGACCAGGCCGGCCGCGATCAGCCGTTCCTCCAGCCGCCGGACCCGGGCCGCCACCGGCGTACCGACGTGGTCACCGCTCATAGCTCCGCGCTCCGTTCCAAGGACGATTCCCACAGATCGACCGTGACCTCGTGCCCGCCCGCGCCCCACAGGTCGCGGGCGGCGAAGACGACGGTGTAGACGGTCTCGGCGCGCGGCCGGGCGACGCCCGCCGCTGCCTGTTCGGCCAGCGCCCAGCGGCCCTGCTCCTCGACGACCCGGCCCGTCACCCCGCGCACGTAGCGCGGTACCCGGCTGTGCCCGGCGGGGTCGACGGCGCGCACCCGGACCCGCTCCCCCGCCCGGAACTCAGGCACCGAGCAGCGCCTTCCGCTCCGCGAGCAGGGTCTCGATGGCGGTCAGCCAGCGCTCGTAGTACGACGCCGCCAGGTACGCGCGCGGGTCCATCCGCTCGATGGCGTCCCGCAGCTCGTCGAGCCGGTAGACACCACCGCGCACCAGCGCGGCGTTCAGCGCGAACACCCGCGCCTCCCAGTCCGCGTGGAACGGCGGCTCGTCCGGCGCGATCTCCAGCGCCCCGAACCCGGTCTGGCCCCCGACGTCGTTGACACGGCTCATGGGCGGAGCCTACGGGAGGACCGGGCCGGGCGCAGCGGGGCGTGCGGCGCGCCGTGGTCAGCGCACCGGGTGGCCGGCCTCCTTCAGGGCCTGCTTGACCTCGCCGATGCGCAGGTCACCGAAGTGGAAGACGGACGCGGCGAGCACCGCGTCGGCGCCCGCGGCCACGGCGGGGGCGAAGTGCCCGAGGCGGCCGGCGCCGCCGGAGGCGATGACGGGGATGCCGACGTGCTTGCGCACCGCCTCGATCATCTCGATGTCGTAGCCGTCCTTGGTGCCGTCCGCGTCCATGGAGTTGAGCAGGATCTCGCCGGCGCCCGTCTCGGCGGCGCGGTGCGCCCATTCGACGGCGTCGATGCCGGCGGAGCGGCGGCCGCCGTGGGTGGTGACCTCGAAGGAGCCGCTCGCGGTGCGGCGGGCGTCGACGGAGAGGACCAGGACCTGGCTGCCGAAGCGTTCGGCGATCTCGCGGATCAGGTCCGGGCGGGCGATGGCCGCGGTGTTGACACCGACCTTGTCGGCGCCGGCCCGCAGCAGCTTGTCGACGTCCTCGGCGGTGCGGACGCCGCCGCCGACGGTGAGGGGGATGAAGACCTGCTCGGCGGTGCGGCGGACCACGTCGTAGGTGGTCTCGCGGTCGCCGGAGGAGGCGGTGATGTCGAGGAAGGTCAGCTCGTCGGCGCCCTCCTCGCCGTAGATCTTGGCCATCTCGACGGGGTCGCCCGCGTCGCGCAGGTTCTGGAAGTTCACGCCCTTGACGACCCGGCCGTTGTCCACGTCCAGGCAGGGGATGACTCGGACCGCGAGGGTCATGTCTCCTCGGACCTTTCTGAAAGCTCTCGGAAGGCTTCTAGTTCCACTTCGACCAGCACCCGGGAGTCGACGAAGCCGGAGACCACGACCAGGGTCGAGGCCGGTGGGTGCGCGCCGAACAGTTCCTTGTGGGCGCGTGCGACGGCGTCGACGTCCCGCAGGTGCGTGAGGTACATCCGGGTGCGCAGTACGGCCGTGGCGTCCAGGCCGAACGGCGCGAGGGCCGCCAGGGCGTTGCCGAAGGCGACCCTGGTCTGCTCGTAGGGGTCGCCCTCGCCCTGGAGGACGCCGTCGGACAGCGGCAGGGTGCCGGCGACCAGGACGCGGTCGCCGGCCGCCACGGCGCGGGCGAAGCCGATGGTCTTCTCCCAGGGGCTGCCCGCCGGTACCCGTTCGATGCTCATCACGCTGCCTTTCGCTCCGTCGGGACGGCGCCGCGGTCCGTCGTTACGACACCGCCGCCAGCGCCTCTTCCAGGGTGAATGCCTTCGCGTAGAGCGCCTTGCCGACGATGGCGCCCTCGACGCCCTCCGGAACCAGCGACGCCAGGGCGCGCAGGTCGTCCAGCGAGGAGACGCCGCCGGAGGCGACGACGGGCCGGTCGGTGGCGGCGCAGACGTTCCGCAGGAGTTCCAGGTTGGGGCCCTGGAGGGTGCCGTCCTTGTTGATGTCGGTGACGACGTAGCGGGCGCAGCCCTCGGAGTCGAGGCGGGCCAGCGTCTCGTAGAGGTCGCCGCCGTCGCGGGTCCAGCCGCGGCCGCGCAGCGTCGTCCCGCGGACGTCGAGGCCGACCGCGATCCGGTCGCCGTGCTCGGCGATGGCCTTGGCGACCCATTCGGGGGACTCCAGGGCCGCGGTGCCGAGGTTGACGCGGCGGCAGCCGGTGGCGAGGGCGGCGGCGAGGGAGGCGTCGTCGCGGATGCCGCCGGACAGTTCGACCTTGATGTCCATGGAGCGGGCGACCTCGGCGATCTGCTCGCGGTTGTCGCCGGTGCCGAAGGCGGCGTCGAGGTCGACGAGGTGGAGCCATTCGGCGCCCGCGCGCTGCCAGGCGAGGGCGGCGGCCAGCGGATCGCCGTAGGAGGTCTCGGAGCCGGACTCGCCGTGGACGAGGCGGACCGCCTGGCCGTCGCGGACGTCGACGGCGGGCAGGAGTTCGAGCGTGTGCGCGGGCATCTACAGGGTCTCGATCCAGTTGGTGAGGAGCTGGGCACCGGCGTCGCCGGACTTCTCGGGGTGGAACTGGGTGGCCCACAGCGGGCCGTTCTCGACGGCGGCCACGAAGCGTTCGCCGTGGGTGGACCAGGTGACCTTGGGCGCGGCCATGGTGCTGGTGGTGACCTCCAGCTCCCACTCGTGCACGGCGTAGGAGTGCACGAAGTAGTAGCGGGTGGCGGCGTCGAGGCCGGCGAAGAGGCGGGAGCCCTCGGCGGCGTCGACGGTGTTCCAGCCCATGTGCGGGACGACATCGGCCTTGAGGGGGCCGACCGTGCCGGGCCACTCGTCGAGGCCCTCGGTCTCCACGCCGTGCTCGACGCCGCGGCCGAAGAGGACCTGCATGCCGACGCAGATGCCCATGACGGGGCGGCCGCCGGACAGCCGCCGGCCGATGATCCAGTCGCCGCGGGCCTCCTTGAGCCCGCGCATGCACGCGGCGAACGCGCCGACGCCGGGGACGAGCAGCCCGTCGGCGTTCATCGCCCGGTCGTAGTCGCGGGTGATCTCCACGTCGGCGCCGACGTGCGCGAGGGCGCGTTCGGCGGAGCGGACGTTGCCGAAGCCGTAGTCGAGGACGACGACCTTCTTGGCGGGCGCGGTCATCAGTTCCACACCTCCAGCCGCAGCACGCCGGCGGCCAGGCACATCGCCGAGCCGATGGCGAGCAGGGTGATCAGGCTCTTGGGCAGCTTCTGCTTCCAGAAGGAGTAGACCCCGCCGAGGAGGAAGAGGCCGACCAGGATGAAGGCGGTCGAGAGGCCGTTCACTGCGTGCTCCGGTTCGTGGCGGGCGGGCGGGGGGTCCGGGGCGCGGGGGTCACAGGGCGCCCTTCGTGGACGGGATGGTGCCGGCGGCCCGCGGGTCGGGTTCGGCGGCCTGGCGCAGGGCCCGTGCCAGGGCCTTGAACTGGCACTCCACGATGTGGTGGGCGTTGCGCCCGTACGGGACGTGGACGTGCAGCGCGATCTGCGCCTGGGCGACGAAGGACTCCAGGATGTGGCGGGTCATCGTGGTGTCGTAGCTGCCGATCATCGGCGCGATGCGCTCCGGCTCGGTGTGCACCAGGTAGGGGCGGCCGGAGAGGTCGACGGTCACCTGGGCGAGCGATTCGTCGAGGGGGACGGCGCAGGTGCCGAAGCGGCGGATGCCGACCTTGTCGCCGAGGGCCTGCCGGAAGGCGGCGCCGAGGGCGAGGGCGGTGTCCTCGATGGTGTGGTGGGTGTCGATGTGCAGGTCACCGTCGGTCTTGACCTTGAGGTCGAAGAGGCCGTGGCGGCCGAGCTGGTCGAGCATGTGGTCGTAGAAGCCGACGCCGGTGGCGACATCGACCTGCCCGGTGCCGTCGAGGTCGATCTCGACGAGGACCGTGGTCTCCTTGGTGGTGCGTTCCACCCGTCCGACGCGGGTCATCGCGTGTTCTCCTTCCGTACTGCACGAACCGCGTCGAGGAACGCGTCGTTCTCCTCCGGGGTGCCGGCGGTCACCCGCAGCCAGCCCGGTACGCCGTTGTCGCGGACCAGCACGCCGTGGTCGAGGAGCGCCTGCCACATGGTGTGGGCGTCGTCGAAGCGGCCGAACTGGACGAAGTTGGCGTCGGAGGCGACCACCTCGCAGCCGATCGCGCGCAGTTCGGTGACCAGGCGGTCACGTTCGGACTTGAGCCGGCCGACGTAGCGCAGCAGCGTGTCGGTGTGCTCCAGGGCGGCGAGCGCGGTGGCCTGGGTGACGGACGAGAGGTGGTACGGGAGCCGGACGAGCTGGACGGCGTCGACCACGGCGGGGTCGGCGGCGAGGTAGCCCAGGCGGAGCCCGGCGGCGCCGAACGCCTTGGACATGGTCCGCGAGACGACGAGGTTGGGGCGGCCCTCGATCAGCGGGAGCAGTGAGGGGTGGTGGCTGAACTCGCCGTACGCCTCGTCGACGACGACGAGCGCGCCCGCCGTGCCGGCGCGGGCGGCCTGCGCGGCGTCGTACAGCGCGAGGACGGTGGCGGCGTCGACGGCGGTGCCGGTGGGGTTGTTGGGCGAGCAGACGAAGACGACGTCGGGGCGGTGGGCGGTGATCGCGGCGACCGCGGCGTCGGTGTCGATGGTGAAGTCGTCGCGGCGGGGGCCGGCGAGCCAGCCGGTGCCGGTGCCGCGCGAGATCAGCGCGTGCATGGAGTACGACGGTTCGAAGCCGAGGGCGGTGCGGCCGGGGCCGCCGAAGGTCTGGAGGAGCTGCTGGAGGACCTCGTTGGAGCCGTTGGCGGCCCAGACCTGCTCGGTGGTGACGGTGTGGCCGCCGGTGCGGGTGAGGTAGCGGGCCAGCTCGGTGCGCAGCTCGACGGCGTCGCGGTCGGGGTAGCGGTTGAGCCGGCGGGCGGCCTCGGTCACCCGCTCGGCGATCCGCCGGACCAGCGGTTCGGGGAGCGGGTAGGGGTTCTCGTTGGTGTTCAGCCGGACGGGGACGTCGAGCTGCGGTGCGCCGTAGGGCGACTTGCCGCGCAGTTCGTCCCGGACGGGGAGATCGTCGATACGGGTCACGTGCCTGCTCACTTGCTGTGCGGGGCCTTCCAGTCGGCCCAGTCCTTCGGGTCGCTCCCGGCGAAGCGGGCCTTGATCGCGGCGCCGTGGGCCGGGAGGTCCTCGGCCTCGGCGAGGGTCACCACATGGTGGGCGACCTCGGCGAGCGCGTCGCGGGTGTAGTCCACGACATGGATGCCGCGCAGGAAGGACTGCACGGACAGGCCCGAGGAGTGGCAGGCGCAGCCGCCGGTGGGCAGGACGTGGTTGGAGCCGGCGCAGTAGTCGCCCAGGGAGACCGGGGCGTGCGGGCCGACGAAGACCGCTCCGGCGTTGCGGACGCGGGCGGCGACGGCGGCGGCGTCGGCGGTCTGGATCTCCAGGTGCTCCGCGCCGTACGCGTCGACGACCTTGAGGCCGTCGTCGACGTCGTTGACCAGGACGATCGCGGACTGACGGCCGGTCAGCGCGGGGACGATCCGGTCGTCGACGTGCTTGGTCGCGGCGATCTGGGGGGCCAGTTCCTTCTCGGCGCGGTCGGCGAGCTCCACCGAGTCGGTGACCAGCACGGCGGCGGCCATCGGGTCGTGCTCGGCCTGGCTGATCAGGTCGGCGGCGAGGTGCACCGGGTCGGCGGTGTCGTCGGCGAGGATCGCGATCTCGGTCGGGCCGGCCTCGGAGTCGATGCCGATACGGCCCTTGAGCAGGCGCTTGGCGGCGGCGACATAGATGTTGCCGGGGCCGGTGACGAGGTTGACGGGCGCGCACTCTTCCGTGCCGTACGCGAACATCGCGACGGCCTGGGCGCCGCCCGCGGCGTAGACCTCGTCGACGCCGAGGAGGGCGCAGGTCGCCAGGATCGTCGGGTGCGGCAGTCCGCCGAAGCCGGCCTGGGGCGGCGAGGCGACGGCGAGGGAGCCGACGCCCGCCTCCTGCGCGGGCACGACGTTCATCACGACGGAGGAGGGGTAGACCGAACGCCCGCCGGGGACGTAGAGGCCCACCCGCTCGACCGGGACCCAGCGCTCGGTGACCGTGCCGCCGGGGACGACGGTCGTGGTGACGTCCGTACGGCGCTGCGCGCGGTGGACGAGGCGGGCGCGGCGGACGGACTCCTCCAGGGCGGCGCGGACGTCCGGGTCCAGTCCGGCCAGCGCTTCCTTGAGCGCCTCGGCGGGGACCCTGACCCGGGTCAGCTCCACCTTGTCGAACCGCCGCGCACAGTCGATCAGCGCGGCGGTGCCCCGATGGCGTACGTCCTCGCAGATCGGCCGCACCGTCTCCAGGGCGGCTTCCACGTCGAACTCGGCACGGGGCAGCAGGTCGCGCAGGGCGCCGCCCTCGGGAAGGGCGTCACCGCGCAGATCGATTCGGGAGATCACGTTCCCAGTGTCTCAGACCCGCTCCCCGGACCGGCGCCCGTATCAGTGGGTGATACACCGCTCGGACCAAGGCCGGGGCCGGACGAAGTTGACCGGAGTTGGTCCTCACCGGGCGTGTTCAAGCGTTCACGCGGCGGGAATGGGCCTCCGTACAGGCGTACGCCGCGGGGAGCACGGGCGCGCCGCGGCACTCAGGGCAAGAGGAAGGGGGACCTCCGGTGACCGACCCCGGGTACGGTGACGCACCCGCCGACCTGCAGTTGTCGTCGGCCGAGTGGAGCATGTGGCAAGCGTTCCGGAACGGCAGTACCTGCAATCTGCACCACGGCGATCCGGCCCGGGACGATCCGCACGGACAGCATCTGTGGGGCCCCGGGCGCCGGATACGGGCGCGGGTGGTGGCCCTGCTGCTCCTGGACGGGCCGCCCGCGCAGCCGGGCCGGGTCTCGGCGCTGAAGGTGACCGGCGCGTACATCACGGACGTGCTGGACCTGGCGGGAGGCCAGATCAAGCCATTCGTCGAGCTGCGGGACTGCCGGTTCGAGGCGGAGGTGGTGCTGCCGGAGGCGCGGTTCACCACCCTGCGGCTGGTGAACTGCGCGATACCCCGGGTGGAGGCCGCCCGGGTGCAGACCGAGGGCGATCTCCACCTCCCGCGCTGTGTGGTGCACGGCGGGATACGGCTGACGGACGCGCACATCGGCACGGACCTGCTGCTCAACCAGGCCGTGGTGCACAAGGACCGGGCCGGCCGGTCGCTGATGGCGGACGGGATGACGGTCGGCCAGGACCTCCAGGCCGAGATGGTCGAGTCGTACGGCGAGATGTCGCTGCGCGGCGCCACCGTCGGGGTCTCGCTCAGTCTGCGCGGCAGCCATCTGAGCAACCCGTTCGGGCGGCGGGCGCTCAACGCCCCGCAGCTGACCGTCGAGCGCACCCTCCATCTGACGGCGGCGGGCCTGGCGAACTCCCCGTTCTCCACGGGCACCACTCCCCCGTACGGCGTGGCGCAGACCCCGGGGCGCGCCACCCGCACCCAGCGCTTCGAGTGCGAGGGCGGGATGCGGCTGGACGACGGGCGGTTCGGGGACGCGCTCGACCTGGAGCAGGCGCGGTTCGTCATGGAGACGGACCAGGAGCTGTCGCTGCGCCGTATCCAGACGCCCGAACTGCGGTTCCTGTGCGAGCGGCCGCAGCGCGGACGGGTCATCCTCTCCGGCGCCCGGGTCGTCAACCTCGTCGACAAGGCGGCGAGCTGGCCGGGGCTCGGCGGGCTGTGGATGGCGGGCTTCGCGTACGAGACGCTGATCCCGCGCGGCCGGTTCCCGCTGGCGCTGCGGCTGGCGTGGGTGGCGGCCGCGACGCCCGAGTACGCGCCGGAGCCGTACGAGATGCTGGCCGCGGCGCTGCGCGCCAGCGGCGAGGACGCGGACGCCCGGGAAGTGCTGCTGGCCAAGCAGCGGCGGCGCCGGGAGACGCTGCCGGTGGCGGGCAAGGTGTGGGGCTACCTCCAGGACTGGACGGTGGCGTACGGCTACCGGCCGGGGCGGGCCGCGCTGTGGATGGTGCTGCTGTGGGCGCTGGGCGCGCTCTACTTCGGGCAGGGGCCGCCCGAGCCGCTGAAGGCGGACGAGGCGCCGGCGTGGAACCCGTACCTGTACGCGCTGGACCTGCTGCTTCCGGTGATCGACCTGAACCAGCGCGGCGCGTGGAAGCCGGGCGGCACCGCGCAGTGGGTCGCGGCGGTGCTGATCATCATGGGCTGGATACTGGCGACGACGGTCGCGGCGGGCGCGTCGCGGCTGCTGAGACGGCAGTGACCCGGCATGCGGTGGCGGGCCGGGGCGCGGGCCGGGCGGCCGCGGCCCGGCGTCCCCCGCTTTCGCGCTCCGCGTAGCGCCCGCCGCCCGTTCCCGGCGCGCCAGGCTCTAGGCTTACCCGCTGTGACCTCCGTGCGACTGCCCCTCTTCCCGCTGAACTCGGTCCTGTTCCCGGGTCTTGTGCTCCCGCTGAACGTCTTCGAGGCGCGGTACCGGGCGATGATGCGCGAGCTGAGCGCGCTGCCGGAGGACGACCGCCGGTTCGCGGTGGTCGCCATCCGGGACGGCCGGGAGGTCGCGCCGACCGCGCAGGGCATGCCGGACGCGACCCTGCCCGAGGAGAAGGGCGCCGCCGCGGGCTTCGGCGACGACCCGCTGGAGTGCTTCCACCCGGTGGGGTGCGTCGCGGACGCGGCGACCATCCGCGCCAAGTCCGACGCCCCCGACACCGGCTACGAGGTCCTGGCCACCGGCACCACCCGTTTCCGGCTGCTCTCGGTCGACGCCTCCGGCCCGTATCTCGTCGGTGAGGTGGAGGAGCTGGAGGAGGACGAGGGCGAGGGCGCCGGGGCGCTCGCCTCGGGGGTGGCGCGGGCCTTCCGTACGTACCAGAAGCGGCTGGCGTGGGCGAACGAGCGGACGCTGTCGAGCGGCCAGGACCTGCCGGGCGAGCCGTCGGTGCTGTCGTACCTGGTCGCGGCGGCCGCGGTGCTGGACGTACCGGCCAAGCAGCGGCTGCTGGAGGCGCCGGACACCGCGACCCGGCTCGCGCGGGAGCTGGAGGTGCTGCGCCGGGAGACGGCGCTGCTCGGCAAGCTCCCGTCGCTTCCGGCGGTGGAGCTCACCCGGAAACCGACCAGCCCCAACTGAGAAGAGGCGTACGGGCGTTGTCCAAGAAGGCGAAGAGGACCCGGCAGGACGGGGCGGGCGGTACGCCGGCCACGGTGGCGCTCACCGCGGCGGGTGTGCCCTTCACGGTGCGTTCCTACGACCACGACCCGGCCGCCGCGTCCTTCGGCGAGGAGGCCGCCGAGGCGCTCGGTGTCCCCCCGGAGCGGGTGTTCAAGACGCTGCTGGCGGAGGTCGACGGCGCGCTGACGGTGGCGGTGGTGCCGGTGTCCGGGTCGCTGGACCTCAAGGCGCTGGCGGCGGCGGTGGGCGGCAAGCGGGCCGCGATGGCGGACCCCGCGGCGGCCGAGCGCAGCACGGGCTACGTCCGGGGCGGGATCTCGCCGCTGGGACAGCGCAAGCGGCTGCGGACGGTGGTGGACGCGTCGGCCGGGCGGTGGCCGACGGTGTGCGTCTCGGCGGGGCGGCGCGGCCTGGAGGTGGAGCTGGCGCCCGGTGACCTGGTCGCGCTGACCTCGGCGGTGGTGGCGCCGGTCGGCCGGGGCTGAGCGCGGGCGGGCCGCTCGCGCCCGCCCCCCTACCGCGCCTGGGTCCCGTCCGGCTCCTCCCCCGGTCCGTGCTGCGGGAGGGGCTGGCCGAGCAGGGTCTCCGGTTCCGGGTCGCGCGGGCCGAACAGCCAGGTCAGCACCAGATGCGCGGCCATCGCCCCGATCGGCCAGGCCAGCAGCGCGCCCAGGGCCTGGAGCCGCAGCGGTCCGTCGAAGACCACCTGGGGGCCGACCTGCTTGGCGTGCGCGACGACGTCCCCGGTCGGTCCCGCGAGCATGCCGGTCTGCCAGCCGACGATCGCGCCGAGCAGTCCTCCGACGGTCAGGGCGATCACCAGCGGGACGCCGCCGCGGCGGCGCAGCAGGAAGACCACGACGGCGGCGAGCACGCCGAAGGCGAGGGACAGCAGGACGAAGGTGCCGTCCGCGCCGATCGCCTCCTCCCCCTCGGTGTCCTTGAGGTAGACGTTCCGGGTGTCCGCGATCAGCGGGACCTTCGGTGCCAGCCACACCCACAGCAGGCCGAGCAGCACCCCGCAGACCGCCGACACCAGGGCGGTCAGGGCGGCCTCGCGCAGTTCCCGGGCGAGGGCGCGGGGGTCGTGCCCGGACGGCGGGTGGAGTGGGCCGGGGGCGGCCCACGGGTTGTGCGGCTCTTGGGGTGGCGGGTTGTCGCGTGGCGTCACCCCGTCATCGTGCCAGGTCGCCGGGTCCCCTTCGGCGGCAGGACGCCCGTGCGGGTGGCCGCCGCCGGTCACCGGACCGCCGCGCGGCGGTAGGCCCAGGTCGCCAGGGCCAGGGAGAGCAGGCCGACGGCGGCGCAGACCCCGAGGTCGGTGCCGACCGCGAGCCAGTCGGGGCGGGCGTCGAAGCTGCGGGCCAGCGCCTCCACCCCGTACGTCGAGGGCAGCAGATCGCGGGCGAGGCCGATCGGCCCGGGCATCCGGGAGGCCGGAAGCACCCCGAGCAGCAGCGCCGCCGACATGCCCAACTGGCCGCAGAGGGTGGCGAGTTCGGGGCGCGGGGCGAGCAGGCCGAGGGCGGCGCCGAGGCCGGCGAGGGCCGCGCCGGCCAGCGGGAGGACGGCGGCGAGCACCCACAGGTTGGCCATCGGGAGCTGGAAGAGCACACAGCCGGTGACCGCGGTGACCACCGTCCCGGGCACGGTGAACGAGGCGTAGGCGGCGGCCGCGCCGAGCACCACGGCGGCGGGCGGCACCGGCAGCGTCGCGTAGTGGTCGAGGCCGCCGCCGGCGCGGAGCTGCCCGAAGTACTGGGCCAGCAGGTTGAGCGCCACGAACGCGACGACCAGCACGGTGGAGCCGGAGACCACCGAGCGGGCGGCCTCGGCATCGCCGACCACCCCGCGCATCAGGACCATGATCCCGATGGACTGGAAGGTGGCGACGAACAGCAGCGGGATCCGGGCGACCCGGGCCCGGGAGAGCTGGGCGCGGTAGACGGCGCCGAGCGCGGGCAGCAGCCGGGCGGCCGGGGCGAGGGGGGCGGCCGGGCCGTCCTCCTCCTCGCCGCTCCGGGGCGCCACGGCCTTCGCCGCCCCGGTCACCGCCTGCGCGGGAACCACACTCACACGTTCACCCAGCCTTTCCCGTTACGGCGCCACGGCCGTGGTTCATGCCTTGACCAGCCCCTTCGCGCGTCCGCCGAGCGCCAGGTAGACGTCCTCCAGGCTCGGGGTGGCCAGGGTGAAGTCGTCCAGGGCCGCGAAGGCGCGCCCCCCGGTGACGGCGGCGACCGCGACGCGGGCCTCCTCGGGCGGCAGGCGCAGCGTCCAGCGGCGTCCCGCGACATCGGCGCCGGCGCCGAGCGCGGCGACCTCGGGGACGTCGAGCGGCGGGCGGTCGCGCCACACCAGCTCCAGGCGCACCTCGTCGCTCACCCGCTCCTTGAGCCCGCCGGGGGTGTCGCAGGCGATGACCCGGCCCCGGTCGATCACCGCGACCCGGTCCAGCACGGTCTCGGCCTCCAGCACATTGTGCGTCACCAGCAGGACGGTCGTACCGCGCTCCGCCCGGCGGCGGTCGACGGCCGCCCAGACGGCGCGGCGGGCGACGGGGTCCATGCCGGTGGTCGGCTCGTCCAGTACCAGCAGCGGGCGCTCGCCGATCAGTACGGCGGCGAAGCAGGCCAGCCGGCGCTGCCCGCCGGAGAGCTTCTTCAGGGCGCGCCCGGCGATGTCGTCCAGGCCCAGTTCGGCGATGATCGCGTCGCGCTCGGCGCGGGCCCGCGCGGCGTCGAGGCCGCGCAGCCGGCCGGTGGTCTCCACGGCGAGGGCGACGGTCAGTTCGTCGAGGGCGGTGGACTCCTGGCCCAGGTAGCCCAGCAGCCGGGCGGCGCGCTCGGGGTGGCGCACCAGGTCGTGGCCGAGGACGCGGACGCTGCCGGAGTCCGGGCGCAGCAGTCCGGTCAGCTGGCGCACCAGGGTGGACTTGCCGGCGCCGTTGGGGCCGAGCAGTCCGAAGATCTCGCCGCGCCGCACGTCGAGGCCGATGCCGTCGTTGGCGCGGACGGCGGGTGTCCTTACCGCCCCGCGGCGCCCTCGCGTCGCGGGGTACGTCTTGACCAGGTCCCGCACGGCGCACACCGCCGTGGGGCGCCCCACGTGTCTCGCGCCCGTTCTCACGAGCTATGAGGGTACGCGTCCGCCGCCGGGGCGCGGCCCGCGGGGCGGCCGGGGCGGGGCGGGTCAGCCGCCGTCCGGGGTGTGCTCCGCGGCGCTGCGCAGGTCGACCTCGCGCCAGAAGCCGGCCCGGATCGCGTAGCGGTCGTGCTCGTCGATCTGGTCGTCCTTGTGCGCCAGCAGGCCGAACCGGGCGGCGTAGCGCAGCAGTTCGCCGTCGATGCGGTGCGGGATGCGGGGGTACTCCGAGGAGAGCTGGTGCAGATGGGTCTTCTCGGAGAGCCGCTCGGTCCAGCGGCGGGCGAAGACCTGGCCGACCTCGAAGGGGTCGCCGCTGACCGCGGTGATGTCCTCCTCGCGGTCGGCCCATCGCTGTTCCGCGCTGGTCAGCTGCGCGAGGGTGGGCAGCGAGGCGGTCTCGGGGGGCTCGCCGAGGGGTCCGCCGCGCTCGATCCAGCCCTTGTCGGACGACCAGCGCAGGGTGGCGGTGGGGACCGGTGTCTGCGTGCTCCCGGAGGCGGGGCCGTTGGCGTGGTTGCGGCCGAGGCCGGCGAGGTCCTTGGGGGTGGGGACGCCCTTGCCGTCGCCGGAGCCGGTGGTGGCGGGGGTCTCGCGGGCGGTGGCGGAGCGGGCGGAGCCGTTGGCCGCCGGGGCCTGGCGGGGCTGGTCCGAGGTGCCGGAGGCGGCAGCGGCGGCCGCGGACTCGGGCAGCGGCGCGGAGAGGATCGCGGCGATCTCCGGGCGGGGGGACGGCGGGGCGCAGGGTCCGCCCAGTTCCTTGGCGCGGATGGCGCGGGTGATCCAGGCGCGGTCCAGCACCCGCCGTTCGTCGGCCTCGGCGACCAGGTCCTCGGACTGGTTGTAGTCGCCGTCGGCGGCCTGGACGGCCCAGAGGTGGACGGCGACGCCGTGCTCCTTGGCGGACATCAGTCCGGGCAGCAGATCGCCGTCGCCGGTGACCAGCACGATGTCGGAGCAGGCGCGGTTGCGGGCCAGCTCGGTCAGTTCGGCGTGCATGGCGGCGTCCACGCCCTTCTGGGCCCAGCGGCCGTCGCTGCGGGTGAGGGCGCCGAGCCGTACGGTGACCCGGGGCATCACCCGCAGCCGGCGGTGTTCGGGCTGCGGGACGCGGTCGGGGGCGCCGTCGAACCAGTAGATGCGCAGCAGGGGGCGTTCGGTGTCGGCCTCGGCGCGCCGGCGCAACGCCTGGATAAGGGCGGCGTGGTCCACGGTGATCCGGGACCGGGCGGGCTCTTGGGCGAGCAGGCTCGCGGCGGCACCGAGCAAGTACCCGGCGTCCACCAGGACGACGCAGCGATCCACGTTCCACCCTCTTCCCTGAGGTGCTGAAGTCCGGTCGCCCCCCGCCTCGGCCCGTGGCCCGAGTCCTCTTCCGCTGTGCTTCGAGTCTGCCCGACCGCGCGGGGGTTATCTGCCCGAACTCGATCTTCGGCGTGGCGGATTCGGCGCGGTGCGTGAGCACACCTGTCCACCCCTCCCCTCACCCAGGGTAATTGTCCGAAATGCAGCGCTTTGCTTGGCGTGTCAGTCTGGTCCCGGCCCGGATCCCGGGATCCCCTCAGGAGGCACGATCATGGCCAAGAACAAGAACCGCGACCGCGGCAAGCAGAAGAGCGGCCGCCCCGAGCGCGGGCGCGAGGCGTCCGAGAAGTCGACCATCGAGTCGATCTCGCAGGAGCAGCGGCCCCAGGGCAGTCCGGCGGACGTGGCCCGTAAGCACCAGCGCCGTTTCGGCCACAACTGATCGGTGCCCCATCGCAGTCGAGGGGCGCGCCCGCGGCGGGCGCGCCCCTCGCGCACCTCCGTGCGCCTACCGGGCCCGGTGGCTCAGCCCGCCAGACAGGACGGGCCGAGCAGCACCTTCAGATCGCCGAAGAGGGACGGGTCCGGCGTGACGCGGTGCCGGTCCAGGCGCAGCACCGTCGTCCGGCGCGTCCCCTGGAGCTTGATCCGCACCTCGGTGGAGCCGCGGTGGCTGGTCAGCACCTCGCCGAGCTTCTCCACCAGCGGCGGGGTGACCTTCAGCGCCGGAATGGTGATCGTGACGGGGGCGTTGGCGCCCGCCTCGGAGAGGTCGGGGACCATCATCTCCATGGCGACCAGGCGCGGGATGTCCTCGCGCTTGTCGAGGCGGCCCTTGACGAACACCACGGCGTCCTCGACGAGCTGGGTGGAGACCAGCTGGTAGGTGGCCGGGAAGAACATGCAGTCGAGGGAGCCCGCCAGGTCCTCGACGGTGGCGATGGCCCAGGCGTTGCCCTGCTTGGTCATCTTCCGCTGGAGGCCGGAGATGATGCCGCCGATGGTGACGATCGAACCGTCCGAGTAGTCGCCTCCGGTCAGCTGGGAGATGGCCGCGTCCGCCTTGTCGCTCAGGACGTGCTCCAGACCGAACAGCGGATGGTCGGAGACGTACAGGCCCAGCATCTCCCGCTCCTGGGCGAGCAGATACGTCTTGTCCCACTCGACGTCGGAGAACTCGATGTCGAGACCGAACCCGGGCCCGTCGGAGCCGCCGTCGCCGGCGTCCCCCATGCCGCCGAAGAGGTCGAACTGGCCCTCGGCCTCCTTGCGCTTGACCTGCACCACGTTGTCGATCATCGACTCGTAGTGCGCGGTCAGGCCCTTGCGCGTGTGCCCCATCTCGTCGAAGGCGCCCGCCTTGATCAGCGATTCGGTGGTGCGCTTGTTGCAGACCACCGCGTCGACCTTGTCGAGGTAGTCGGGGAAGGAGGCATACTTCCCCTTCGCCTTGCGGCACTTGATGATCGAATCGACGACGTTCTGACCGACGTTACGGACCGCCGTCAGACCGAAAAGGATCACGTCGTCACCCTGCGCGGCGAAGTTCGCCAGCGACTCATTGACGTTCGGCGGGAGCACCTTGATGCCCATCCGGCGGCACTCGTTCAGATAGACGGCCGACTTGTCCTTGTCGTCGCGCACCGAGGTGAGCAGGGCCGACATGTACTCCGCCGGGTAGTTCGCCTTGAGGTAGGCGGTCCAGTACGTGACCAGGCCGTACGCGGAGGAGTGCGCCTTGTTGAACGCGTAGCCGGCGAAGGGGACCAGCACGTCCCACAGCGCCTGGATCGCCTCGTCGGAGTAGCCGTTCTTCTTGGCGCCGGCCTGGAAGATGGTGAAGTTCTTCGCCAGTTCCTCGGGCTTCTTCTTGCCCATGACGCGGCGGAGGATGTCGGCCTCGCCGAGGGAGTACCCGGCGATGATCTGGGCGGCCTTCTGCACCTGCTCCTGGTAGACGATGAGGCCGTAGGTCAGGCCCAGGACCTCCTTGAGCGGTTCCTCCAGCTCCGGGTGGATCGGGGTGATCTCCTGGAGGCCGTTCTTGCGCAGCGCGTAGTTGGTGTGCGAGTCCATGCCCATCGGGCCGGGGCGGTACAGCGCGGAGACGGCGGAAATGTCCTCGAAGTTGTCGGGCTTCATCAGCCGCAGCAGCGAGCGCATGGGGCCGCCGTCGAACTGGAAGACGCCGAGGGTGTCACCGCGGCAGAGCATCTCGTACGTCTTGGGGTCGTCCAGCGGGACGGACAGCAGTTCCAGTTCGACGCCCTTGTTGGCCTTCACCATCTTGACGGCGTCGTCCATGATCGTGAGGTTGCGCAGGCCCAGGAAGTCCATCTTCAGCAGGCCCAGCGACTCGCACTGCGGGTAGTCCCACTGCGTGATGGTCACACCGTCGGTGTGCCGGACCCAGACCGGGGCGTGGTCGGTGATCGTCTCGCTGGACATGATCACGCCGGCCGCGTGCACACCCATCTGCCGGACCAGGCCCTCCACACCCTTCGCGGTGTCGATGACCTTCTTCACGTCCGGTTCGTTCTCGTACATCGACCGGACCTCGCCCGCCTCCGAGTAGCGCGGGTGCTCCGGGTTGGTGATGCCGTCGAGGTCGATGCCCTTGCCGAGGACGTCGGCGGGCATGGCCTTGGTGATCCGGTCGCCCATCGCGTACGGGTAGCCCAGCACCCGCGCGGAGTCCTTGATCGCGTTCTTGGCCTTGATCTTGCCGTAGGTGCCGATCATGGCGACCTTGTCGGCCCCGTACTTCTCCGTCACATAACGGATCACCTCGACGCGCCTGCGCTCGTCGAAGTCGATGTCGACATCCGGCATCGAGACACGCTCGGGGTTGAGGAACCGCTCGAAGATCAGACCGTGCTCGATCGGGTCGAGGTCGGTGATGCCCATCGCGTACGCCACGATCGAACCGGCCGCGGAGCCACGGCCCGGGCCCACCGCGATGCCGTTGTTCTTCGCCCACATGATGAAGTCGGCGACGACGAGGAAGTAGCCGGGGAACCCCATCTGGATGATGACGTCCATCTCGTAGTCGGCCTGCTTCTGGCGGTCGTCGGGGACACCGCCCGGGTAGCGGCGGGCCATGCCGCGCCGCACCTCCTCCTGGAACCAGGTGACCTCGGTGAAGCCCTCCGGGATGTCGAACTTCGGCATCAGGTCGCGCTTCTCGAACATCCCCGTGGTGTCGATCTGCTCGGCCACCAGCAGGGTGTTCGCGCACCCCTCCTGCCAGGCGTCGGACGAGTCGATGGCGTACATCTCGTCCGTCGTCTTCAGGTAGTAACCCGTCCCGTCGAAACGGAAACGGTCGGGATCGGACAGGTTCTTGCCCGTCTGAATGCACAGCAGCGCGTCGTGCGCCGTCGACTCGTGCGCGTAGGTGTAGTGCGAGTCGTTGGTGACCAGCGGGGGGATGCCCAGCTTCTTGCCGATCTCCAGCAGCCCGTCGCGCACCCGGCGCTCGATCTCGATGCCGTGGTCCATCAGCTCCAGGAAGTACCGGTCCTTGCCGAAGATCTCCTGGTACTCCGCCGCCGACCGCAGCGCCTCGTCGTACTGCCCCAGCCGCAGCCGCGTCTGGAGCTCGCCCGAGGGGCAGCCCGTCGACGCGATCAGGCCCTCCGACCACTGGGACAGCGTCTCCTTGTCCATCCGGGGCCACTTCTGGAGCCAGCCCTCGGCGTACGCGTCCGACGACAGCCGGAAGAGGTTGTGCAGGCCCGTGCTGTTCGCCGCCCAGATCGTCTTGTGGGTGTAACCACCCGAACCGGAGACGTCGTCGCGCTTCTGGTGCGGCTGTCCCCACTGGATCTTGCGCTTGTTGCGCCGCGACTCCGGCGCCACATACGCCTCGATCCCGATGATCGGCGTGACCTCCGCCTTCTTCGCCTGGTGGAAGAAGTCGTACGCCCCGTGGAGGTTGCCGTGGTCGGTCATGGCGATGTGCGTCATCCCCATGTCCTTGCACGCGGTGAACATGTCCTTCAGCCGCGCCGCACCGTCCAGCAACGAGTACTGCGTGTGGACGTGCAGGTGGGTGAAGGGGGGCCTGGACGAGGCTGCCACGGCGCTGTTCCTCCGGGGAAGGGTCGGGGAGAGGGGACGGGTGGGGACGATCCCGAAGTCTACGACCCGGCACCGTCAGGCGGGGCGACCGCGGGCCCCGCACCGCCCCGCGGCGGGGCACTTGGGCACCCCTTCGCGCGTTGTGCCGAACGGAAGATCGTCCCACCGGCCAGGAGGCCCAGCGATGCCGTCCCAGCACGTCCCGGAGCGGGACACCGCGCGACGCGGCGAGGAGATCCTCGCCGCCCTCCGCACCGCCCACGGCGAACTGCGCTCCGCCGACCCCGCGGCCCACCGGGCCCTGCTGCGCGCGCTGGCCGCTTCGCCCACCGCCTTCCACCGCGGCACGGCCTGCCTGTCCCACCGCGACCTCGCCGCGTCCGGCGAGACGCCCTACCTGGACGAGCGGACCGGCCGGGTGTGGATCCACGGCGATCTGCACACCGGCAGCTTCGGCGCGTCCATGGACGCCACCGGACGGCTGGTCTTCGGTGCCGCAGGGTTCGACGAGGCGTACGTCGGCCCGTTCACCTGGGACCTCATGCGGTTCGCCGCCTCGGTGGCGCTGCTCGGCCACGCCAGGGGCTTCGGCGACGGGCGGATCACCGACCTGGTGCGCGGCTGGGCCACCGCCTACCGCGAGCACCTCCGCGCCCTGGCGGCGGACACCCGCGGCACACAGGTGCCGCCGTTCACCCTGGACACCGCCGAGGGGCCGCTGCTGGCCGCGCTGCGCGACGCCAGGGCGCGCACCCGCTCCGGACTGCTGGGCGCGGTGACCGGGATCCGCGACCACGAGCGGCGCTTCACGGCGGGCGCGGGCTGTGTGGAGCTGGACGCCGCGATGCGCTACAAGGTGCTCGACGCCTTCGACGGCTATCTGGAGACGCTGCCGGAGGCGAGCCTGGCCCGCCCGGACTCCTACCGCGTCAAGGACGTGGTGGGACGGCGCGGCACCGGCGCCGACGTCCCCCCGTCCTACGACATCCTCCTGGAGGGCCACGGCGACGCGCTGGAGAACGATGTGGTGGTCTCCATGCGGCGGGCACGGACCCCGGAGGTCTCGCGCCATGTCACCGACACCGCGGTGCGCGGCTGCTTCCGGCACGAGGGCCACCGCACGGTGCTCGCCCGGCGGGCGCTCCAGACGCACCCCGACCCCTGGCTGGGCTGGACGGAGCTGGACGGCGCCGGCCAGGTGGTCGCCGAGGTCGCGCCGTACACGGCCCGGCT
>NZ_JCANQV010000048.1:0-26956 GCF_059553635.1 Candidatus Streptomyces philanthi | reverse complement strand
GGTGGGGCGGTCGGGGCTGAGGAGGGCGCGGGTGGAGCCGACGACGTGTCCGTGTCGGTGTGGCTGTCCCCGGGGCGGGTGGGAGTGCCCGGGGTGGCATGGCGTCGGTGCAGGGCCATAAAGCTATTTTCGTACGAATGTTCGATCTAGGGAAGGGGGTGCGTGAGTGGGGGAGGGGCGCGCTCGGGGGCCCTTGCGCGGGGGCCCTCGCGCGGGTAGGTGATGCCGGTGGTGACGCTGAGGCGGTCAGCGGGTGGTGTAGCCGCCGTTGAGGAAGAGGGTCTGCCCGTTGGCCCACCATCCGTCGGTGAGCAGATGGCGGACCCACGGGACGATGTCCTCGATCCTGGTGAGGTTGCCGTTCATCGCCGAGGACTTGTGGTACGCGATGGAGTCCTCGTCCTCGGCCGGATAGAAGAACGGTGTGTCCATCGGGCCCGGGGCGATGGTGTTCACGGAGATGTTCCGGCCGAAGAGTTCCTTGGAGAGGGCCCGGGTGAAGTGCTCGACCGGAGCCTTGCTGCCCGCGTACACGGAGTACAGGCCGGTGTACGCGGCCAGCAGCGAGGTGACGACGGTGATGATCTTGCCGCCGTCCTCGACCCGTCGGGCGGCCTCGCGCATCACGAAGAACGCGGCCTTGGAATTGACCGCGAACATCCGGTCGTACTCGTCCTCCGTGATCTGGGTGACCGGCTTCTTCAGCACCATGCCGGCCGTGTTGATGCTGTGGTCCAACTTTCCGAACTGCTTGACGACTTGGTCGAAGGCCCGCTCGACCTGGGCGACCTCGGTGAGATCCGCCTGAAGCGCGAACGCCTCCCCGGGGCCCGCGTTGATCCGGTCGACGACGGCCTCCGCCTTCGCCCGGGAGGAATCGCTGTTGTAGTGGACCGCCACCCGCGCGCCCTCGGCGCCCAGGGTCGTACTGATCAGCGCGCCGAGATTCCGGGACGCGCCGCCGACGAAGGCGACCTTGCCGCTGAGCGTCGTGTCCGGGGTCCTGGCCATGACGGCCTCCTGGTGCGTACGTCGGACGGGGTGCGGGAGCGCCGCTCCACGGTCGGGGCCCCACCTGTTCCCCCGTTCGGCGGATTCCGGCCATGACCACCCTGCCGGGCGTCGCCGGAATCCGGGGTCCGGGGTTTCCTCATACCGGCGGGGGCTTCTCGCCCACCTTCCATTTCCGGCCGATGTTCACATAACCGGAAGGTGCCTTGGGGAGCCGTATGTAGGCCCGCTTCACCGGAATGGCGATCACGGGATGTTCCTTGGGGACGGTGAAGCCGTTCAGTTCCTGGTACTTGTGCGGGCGCACCTCCACGAAATAGGACCTCGAACTGAATTCCCGGCCGGCCACGCTGACGAACAGATAGCCGTCGTAGATGCCTTGAGTGGCGTAGACGTCCACCCTGCCGTAATGGTCGGCGGGCACGGGGAAGTTGTACCCCTGGGACCCTCCGCTCGTCCAGGACTCCGAGATGCTCTTGTTCTGGGAATACTGGGTGGAGAGGGCGACGCTTCCCTTGGGGCCGATGTTCACCGTGCCGCCGATGGACCATCCCGAGTCCTCGGTTTTCGTCAGGGTGTACGACCACTGGACGTCGTAGTTGATGGTGGAGGGGCCGTTGCCGGTGGACGTGGAGAAGGCCCAGGGGTAGCTGTCGACCGCTTTCCCGTAGAAGATTCCGCGGCGGACGCCGAACTTGTTGAGGAAGTAGTTCGGGTTCGATGTGCAGAACTCCTTCGCCAGGGCCTTGGCGGTTTCCTTGTACGGCTTGGTCCAGCCATTGCCGTACTTGTCGAAGTCCATGTCCGCGTCCATGTACTCCAGTTTCCCGGGACCCTGGGGGAAGTAATAGTCCGCCTCGCTGTCCAGCTTCCGCGCCTCGGCGTAGAAGGATTCCAGGTCGGGCCAGCCTCCCTCCCGCTTTCCCAGATCGCCCTTCTTGGGGCGCCCCAGGACGGAGGTATTCCTGGGGACCTCGTACGGAGGCTTCTCGATGTTTCCGCGTTCTTCGGAGAGCTCGTTGAACGCGGCGGGGGATACCTCTGTCCCATCCCATGGGCCGCCGATGATGATTCCGGCCCCCATACCGCTCTCGGCCCCGGTTTCGACAAGAGGTTCAGCCATTTCCTTCCCCTTTCTCGTAGCCCGTTCTCAGGCAATGGGACGACGGCCGCCGGGGCCCCGCAACCGGGGGATGTGTGGCCGTGGCGGTCTTGACACCCGTACGCACCTGACGGACAGTCAGAAAATCCTCCCGGCTGGTCCGCTTCCTTCGGGACGGCGGCCCGGCGCGAGGGCTGTCCGGAGGGTGTCACGGCGGGGATGCGGAGGGGCGGCGGTGACGGGACGGAGCGAAGGGGCCGTGGAGGCGGAGAGGGCCGCGCGGCAGGCGGGTGGCGGCCCGGTGGAGGGCGCCTCGGGGAGCGACGTATCAGGGGGCGACGCAGGGGGCGGTATGCGCGCGCACCGCACCCCGTCGGGGGGCGTACCTGCCAACTCCCCTTCCTGGGATGATCATTTGCGGACCTTTGAAGGCCGCCCGGCCGTCACCGGTGGCGTCGGGAAGGATCTCGTCAATCTGCCCATGATCCGCCACTGGTGCGAGGCGATGGGCGACGCCCACCCCGCCTACCGGCGGCCGGACGCCGTCGCTCCGCCGACGATGTTGCAGGCGTGGACGATGGGTGGGCTCTCGGGACACGAGGGGCGTGCGTCGGCGTATCAGACGCTGTCCGCTCTGCTGGACGACGCCGGGTACACCTCCATCGTCGCCACCGACTGCGAGCAGGAGTATCTGCGGCCGTTGCGGCCCGGCGACCGGATCACCTTCGACGCGGTGATCGAGTCGGTCTCCGGCCGCAAGACGACGAAGCTGGGCACCGGCCACTTCATCACCACGCGCATGGACGTCCGCGCGAACGGCGAACTTGCCGGAACCCACCGCTTCCGGGTCCTCAAGTACGCACCGGTGGTGAAGAGTTCACAGGTTCGACGGGAACGTTCGTCGGTGAAACGCCCGAGGCCGACCCGTCCCCGCCCTGTGATCAACCGCGACAACGCCCCCTTCTGGGACGCCGTCGCCGCTCACCGTGTGCTGATCCAGCGCTGTACGGCCTGCCGTGCGTTGCGTTTTCCCTGGCTGCCGGGGTGCGGCAGGTGTGGGGCCGCGGAGTGGGACACGGTCGAGGCGAGTGGGGCCGGGACGGTCTACTCGTACGTAGTGATGCACCATCCGCCCTTCCCGGCCTTCGATCCGCCGTACGCCGTGGCGTTGGTCGAGCTGGCGGAGGGGGTGCGGATGCTCGGCACCGTCGTCGGCGTTCCGCACGACGAGGTGCGGATCGGGATGCCCGTACGACTCGCATTCCAGCGGGTGGAGCCGGAATCGGAGCCGGAATCGGAGTCGGAGGAGGCAGCGGAGGCGGATGCGGAGGCGGGCAAGGCGTGGGATGTGCCCGTGTTCCGTGTGGCGGACGAGGGCTGCGAGCCAGGCGAGGACCGTAGGCCGGACGAGGACCGTGGGCCGAGCAAGGCCCCCGGGCCGGACGAAGCCCGAGTGCCGGACGAACCCCGTGCGCCGGACGAAGCCCCTGCGGCGGCCCTCCCACCCCTCACCCTCCCCCTCACCCGCACCCTGATCATCTCTGGAGCCCTCGCCTCCCGTGACTTCCAGGACGTCCACCACGACGTCGAGGCCGCGCGAGCAAAGGGCGCCCCCGACATCTTCATGAACATCCTGACGACGAACGGGCTGGTCGGCCGCTATGTCACCGACCACTTCGGGCCGCGGTCGGTCCTCTGTAAGGTCGTCATCCGGCTCGGGGCCCCCAACTACCCCGGGGACACCATGGTGTTGCGGGGCACGGTCACCTCGGTGGACGGCGGAACGGCCGAGGTACGGATCACCGGCAGGAACGCCCTCGGCAACCACGTCACCGGAACCGTCACGGTCACCATCGATCCGGACAGCCCCCACACGAACCACGCAGACCACGCAGACCACGAGGCGCCCCAGGCCCCCGGAGGCACCCGATGACCCTGCACCGCGCCGACTCCCTCGGCGGCCGGGCCGCCCTCGCCGGCATCGGCGCGACCGAGTTCTCCAAGGACTCCGGCCGCAGTGAGCTGACCCTCGCCGTCGAGGCCGTACGTGCCGCCCTCGATGACGCCGGGCTCGCTCCCGGGGACGTGGACGGCCTGGTCACGTTCACCATGGACACCAGCCCGGAGATCACCGTCGCCCAGGCGGCCGGGATCGGCGAGCTGTCCTTCTTCTCGCGCGTCCACTACGGGGGCGGGGCGGCCTGCGCCACCGTGCAGCAGGCGGCGCTGGCGGTCGCGGCGGGGCTCGCGGATGTCGTCGTCTGCTACCGGGCGTTCAACGAACGGTCCGGGCGCCGCTTCGGTTCCGGTGTCCAGCGGCGCGAACCGTCCGCCGAGGGCGCCGCGCTCGGCTGGAATCTGCCGTCCGGCCTGCTCACCCCCGCCTCCTGGGTCGCCATGGCCGCACAGCGCTATCTGTACACCTACGGGCTCACGCCGGACGCGTTCGGTCATGTCGCGGTCACCGCCCGCCGTCATGCCGCGCGCAACCCGGCCGCGTACTTCCACGGCAGACCGATCACCCTCGCCGAGCACGCCGCCTCCCGCTGGATCGTCGAGCCGTTGCGGCTGCTGGACTGCTGCCAGGAGACCGACGGCGGCCAGGCCCTCGTCGTCACCTCGGTCGAACGCGCCCGTGACCTGCGGCATCCGCCCGCGGTGATCGCGGCGGCGGCGCAGGGCGCGGGCCGGGCGCAGGAGCAGATGACCAGCTTCTACCGGGACGATCTCACCGGTCTGCCGGAGATGGGCGTGGTGGCCCGCCAACTGTGGCGCACGGCGGGGGCGGGGCCGGACGGTATCGACGTCGCCGTCCTCTACGACCACTTCACGCCATTCGTGCTGATGCAGCTGGAGGAGTTCGGGTTCTGCGCCCGGGGGGAGGCCGCGGATTTCGTGGCCGCCGGCGCCCTGTCGCTGAACACCCACGGGGGCCAGCTCGGCGAGGCATACCTCCACGGGATGAACGGCATCGCGGAGGCCGTGCGCCAGCTGCGCGGCACCTCGGTGAACCAGGTCCCGGACGCCGCCCGCGTGCTGGTCACGGCGGGTACGGGCGTGCCCACGTCCGGTCTGGTACTGGAGTGGGACCGCTGACGCACGACAAAGCCCGGGGCACGACAATGCCCGGGGGCGCCAGATGCGTCCGCCGGGCAGTTCAAAACCTGCGAGGTGGGCTTCCTTCGACGGCATTGTCCGTATCAGGTGATGGAGGTCGCCTTCCGGTCTCCCCGACCTTCGGGCCTCTCAGCCCAATCTTCGTTACGTGCTCAAGAGGACTGGTGTCCCCTGGTGCGAACACGTCCCTCCGGTTGAGCTCCCTCGCTCGCCCCGCAGGCTGTCTTCGACAATACCCCCGGCCACGCCGACTGAAAAGCCCCCTTTGTCCATTTTTTACGTCTGGTTTTACGGCCGGACGGAGACGGCCCGGTCGAGCCCCCGCCCGCACGGCCATCCGCACCAGGACGTCCAGGCTGAACGCCCCGCACCACCGAACCCCCCGCACCGCGCCCCCACCCCCTGGCCAGCACGAACCCCAGCAATCCCCCAGCCCTCTACCACGCACCCCCCACCTCCACCCCCTCCCGTTTCCCACCCGTGACACCCTCGGGACAGTTCCCGCGACAGTCCCCGAGGGAAGGTGGAGACCCGTCCCCCCTGAGGAGGTGGGGCGCGCCCCACCCGTACGCCTTGAGACGGAGAGCGCTTCGGCACCTGGGGCCGATCCGTCGGCGGGCGCGCGCTCCTAGCGTGGAGGTATGACCACGCCTGTGTGCCCCAGCGCCTCGACACCCGCGGTGTTCCCGTCGTTCTCGTCCTATGTACGGGAACGGGGACCGGTGCTGCTGCGTGCCGCGCGGTCCCTCACCGACCCGAACGACGCGGAGGACCTGCTCCAGACCGCGCTGACCAAGACCTTCGTCGCCTGGGAGCGCATCGAGGACCCGCGCGCCCTCGACGGCTACGTGCGCCGCGCCCTGGTCAACACGCGCACCTCCCAGTGGCGCAAGCGCAAGGTCGACGAGTTCGCCTGCGAGGAACTGCCCGAGCCGGACCCGCTCCCCGCCCCCGACCCCGCCGAGCTCCAGGGCCTCCGCGACGCCCTGTGGCGCGCGATCATGCGCCTGCCGCCGCGCCAGCGCGCCATGGTCGTCCTGCGCTACTACGAGGACCTGAGCGAGGCGCAGACCGCCGAGATCATGGAGGTCTCGGTCGGTACGGTCAAGAGCGCCGTCTCCCGCGCCCTCGCCAAGCTCCGCGAGGACCCGGAACTGGCGGTGATCGCGGCCTGACCGCCTCGGGGAGCCGCCCCGCTCAGCCCAGAATCCCCCGCTCGTACGCCTGCGCCACCGCCGCCGCTCGGTCGGCCACCCCCAACTTGCCGTAGAGATGCGTCAGATGGGTCTTCACCGTGGCCTCGCTGATGAACAGGACGCGGGCGATCTCCCGGTTCGAGGTGCCCTTGGCGACCAGGGCCAGCACCTCGCGTTCCCGGGCCGACAGGGCCTCGCTGCCGGGCGCCTTCGGGGCGCGTACGGCCGACACCAGCCGGGAGGCCACCGCCGGGGACAGCACCGTCCGCCCCTCCGCCGCGGCCCGCACCGCGGCGAGCAGCTCGCCGCGCGGGGCGTCCTTCAGCAGATAGCCGGTGGCGCCCGCCTCGATGGCCGGCAGGGTGTCGGTCTCCGTGTCGTAGGTGGTCAGGACGAGGACCTGGGCGCGTGCTCCCCTGCGGGTGAGTTCGGTGATCGCCTCGACGCCGCTGCCGCCCGGCATCCGCAGGTCCATGAGGACGACATCGGGGTCGAGACGGGCGACCAGCTCCACGGCCTCGACGCCGTTCGACGCCTCGCCCAGGACGTCGAAGCCGGGCGCGGACGCGAACATTCCGCGCAGGCCGTCCCGTACGACGGGATGGTCGTCGACGAGCAGCAGAGTGATCACGTTCATGGCGCTCCCACGGTACGGCGCACCAGCGGCACGCGGGCGGAGACCGCCGTGCCCTGCCCCGGTTCGGACTCGACGGTGACGGTTCCGGCGATGCGGGCGGCGCGGGCACGCATGCCGCTCAGCCCGAAGCCGCCCGGTCCGGTCCTCGCGGGCGGGGCGAGCGGGTCGAAGCCCCGGCCGTCGTCGCGTACGTCCAGCACCACCTCGTCGTCCATGAACGACAGGGTCACCCCGAGGCGTTCGGCCCGTGCGTGGCGGTCGGTGTTGGCGAGGGCTTCCTGGGCGATGCGCAGCAGGGTGGCGGCGATCTCGTCGTGGAGGTGCTCCGCGGTGCCGGTGACGGTGAAGTCGGCGCGGACGCCGGAGCGGCGGTGCCACGCGTCGACGGTCTTGCGCAGCGCCTCGGGGAGCGCGTCGTGCTCCAGCGCGGCGGGGGAGAGGTCGCGGACCGAGCGGCGGGCCTCGCCGAGGCTGTGCCGGGCGAGTTCGACGGCGCGGTCGAGGTGGGCGCGGGCCTGTTCCCGGTCGGGGGTGTTGGTGACGGCCTGGAGCTGGGTGATGATGCCGGTCAGGCCCTGGGCGAGGGTGTCGTGGATCTCCGCGGCGAGCCGGCGGCGTTCGTCGGCGACCCCGGCCTCCCGCGCCTGGACGAGGAGCTGGGCGTGCAGGGCCGCGTTCTCGTCGAGGGCCCGCTGGAGGGCGGTGTTGGTGCGTTCGAGTTCGGTGATGGTGGCGGTCTGGAGGCGTGTCCGTTCCTTCTCCTGGGTGCCGAGCCGGTTGAAGACGAGGGCCAGGGCGGTGTTGACGGCGAGCAGCGCGCCGAAGACGAGCCAGCCGCCGAGGTCACGGGGCGGGAACCCGCCGGCCTGGGAGCCCGCCAGGACGAAGGCGGTGGCGAAGAGTCCGGGACGCAGCAGGGGGCGCGGCAGCAGCCGGTCGGCGTCGAAGTTGCTGATGACGGCGGCGAACGCGAAGAACGGATTGAGCACGCTCAGGACCAGGGCGATGGCCCAGCGGGCGCCGAAGTAGAAGATGCTCGCCGCGCCGGGCCCGTCGTCGTCACCCGTCGCGTTCCACCACAGCTGGAGGGCGACGGCGGCGGTGACGAGGCATCCGATGGCGCTCCAGCGCACCGGGCCCATGCCGAACACCTCGGACGTGGCGACCGAGAGCACCAGTCCGACCGCGACGAAGAGATAGGGGCCGTGGCGGCGGAACACGGCCCACCGTCGTTCGACCGAGGCCCCCGCCTCCTTCAGGACGTCCGGGGCGGGCCGTGTTCCGCTCGTCATGGGCCCAGTGTGCACGGCGTCCGCGTCACTCCCACCGGAACCAGCGGGCGGCGGCCGCCGACAGCACCACGGTCCACAGGGCGAGGACGCCCAGGTGGTCCCAGCCGGGCCAGTGGCCTGCGGTGGCGTCGGACAGGGCCCGCGCCGCGGCCCCGAACGGCAGGGCCTGGACGATGCGGGCGAGCAGGTCGGGCATGGCCTGGACGGGAATCCAGGCGCCCGCGCTGAACATCATGGGGAAGAAGACCATGGAGCCGATACCGGAGGCGATCTTCGAGGTGCGGGACAGCGCCGAGACCAGCGCGCCGAGCGCGAGGGCGCTGAGCGTCGCCAGCAGCAGGGCCGGCAGGTAGCCGAACGGCTGGCGCGGCAGCGGCACGTCGAACGCCAGCCGGCCCACGGCCAGGGTGAGCGTCGAGGACAGCAGGGCGGCGGCCCCGTGCAGGCCCATCTGTACGCCGAGGAGGGTCCCGGGCCGGGCCGGGGTCGTCGACATCCGGCGCAGGATGCCGCGTTCGCGGTAGCCGGTGATCACCGGGGGCATCGCCGTCACCCCGGCCATGATCATGGCGATGAGCACGGACACCGGGACGTACGCGTCGACGAAGCGCAGGCCGCCCAGCGAGTCGCTGGGCTCGCGGAACGCGGGGACGGACCCGAGGACCACCAGCAGGGCGGTGGGGAACAGCAGCACCCAGAAGACCGCGGCGGGCTCCCGCCCGAAGAGACGGGCCTCGGCCGCGAGGAGGGCGGTGCCCGGCCGGGGCCGCGCGCTCGCGAGGGTGGGGGTCATGCCGTGCCTCCGGTGAGGTCGAGGAACGCGTCGTCCAACGTGGCTTCCGTGACGCGCAGTTGGTGGGCGGTGATACGGCGCCCGGCGAGCAGGGTGATCACGGCGTTGACGCTCTCGTCGGTGCCGCTGAGCGTGACGCGTCCGCCCTTGTGCTCTACGGAGGTGACGCCGGGCAGCGTGGCCAGTTCCCGTTCGTCCAGCGGGGCGGACGGGGTGAACGAGACGACAGTGGCTCCGGCGGACCTGCTGATCAGCCCCGACGGGGTGTCGAGCGCGGCCAGCCGCCCCCGGTCGATGACCGCGATCCGGTCGCAGAGCCGCTGCGCCTCCTCCATGAAATGAGTGACGAGGAGGACAGTGACGCCGTTGTCGCGGATGTCCTCGATCAGCTGCCAGGTGTCACGGCGGGCGCGCGGGTCGAGCCCGGTGGTCAGCTCGTCGAGCACCACCACCCGCGGATCGCCGACCAGCGCCAGGGCGATGAACAGCCGCTGCTTCTGCCCGCCGCTGAGCTTCGCGAACCGGGTGGACAGGGTGTCGCCGAGACGCAGCCGCTCGGCCAGCACACGCCAGTCGGCGGGGTGCGGGTAAAAGGCGGAGTACAGCTCCAGCGCCTCGCGCACGGTGAGCTTCGCCTGGAGTTCGCTCTCCTGGAGCTGGACGCCGAGGACGCGGGTGACCCGGTCGCGGTCGGCGACCGGGTCCAGCCCCGCGACGCGCACCCGCCCCCCGTCGGGCACCCGCAGCCCCTCCACGCACTCCACGGCCGTGGTCTTGCCGGCACCGTTGGGCCCGAGGATGCCGAAGATCTCCCCCTCGCCGACGGAGAACGAGACATCGTCGACGACCGTTCGCCCGGCGTAGACCTTGCGCAACCCGGCCACTTCGATGATCTCCCCGCCCCCGGACCCGGTCCTGGGACCCGCCGCCGGCGCGCTTCGTGTCGTTGTCATACGCCCAGCGTTCCGCCGGCGCACGCGCCGCGGAATCCGCCGACCCGCGACACCTGGGGTCAACCGATCGGCTGATGGCGCGCGTCCTCCGACCGGCCGTCGCCGACGGAAGGAGCGCGCCGACGAGGGCGCATACGGGGCGCGATCCGCCGAACCGGTGAACCGCCGGGCGGACGGAATGCCTCCGCACCGGCCCGTGTTCTGGCCGGACATGAAAGCGATCAGCGCGCAGCACTACGGTGGCCCCGAAGTCCTCACCTACGGCGACCTGCCCGACCCGAAGGTGGCCCCGGACTCGGTCCTGATCCGGGTCAGGGCGGCCGGCGTCAACCCCGTCGACTGGAAGGTCCTCGCCGGCCACCTCGACCCGATGCTGGACGCGTACTTCCCGCTCGTGCCCGGCTGGGACGTGGCCGGTGTGGTCGAGGCGACCGGCCCCGACGTCACTGAGTACGCGATCGGCGACGAGGTCATCGGCTACGTCCGCAAGGACACGGTCCAGCACGGCACCTACGCCGAACTGGTCGCCGCCCCCGTCCGCACCCTGGCCCGCAAGCCGGCGGCCCTCAACTGGCAGCAGGCGGCCGGCCTCCCTCTGGCCGGGCTGACCGCCTACCAGTCGATCAAGCGGGTGGGCACCCGCGCGGGCGAAACGGTGCTGGTCCACGCCGCGGCCGGCGGCGTCGGCTCACTCGCCGTTCAGATCCTGGCCGCCCAGGGCGCCCGCGTCATCGGCACGGCCAGCGGCCGCAACCACGACTTCCTGCGCTCCCTCGGCGCCGAACCGGTCACCTACGGCGACGGCCTCGCCGGACGGGTACGGGAGCTGGCCCCCGAAGGCATCGACGTGGCCCTGGACTTCGTCGGCGACGACGCCGTGGACGTCTCCCAGGAACTGCTGAAGGACCGCGGCCGGGTGGTGTCCATCACCAACCCCGAGGTCGTGGCCAAGGGCGGCCACCTGGTCTGGGTACGCCCCGACACCGCCGACCTCACCGCCCTCGCCGACCTGGCCGACGCCGGAAAACTGACCGTGCCCGTCGAATCCGTCTTCCCCCTCTCCCGGGCCGCCGAGGCCCTGCGACAGAACCAGACGGGGCGGACGCGGGGCAAGATCGTGGTGGAGGTGGGGTGACGGGTGCGTTTCTGGTACGGGGGGTGACCGCTGGTGCGGATTGCCGCCGACGGGTGGGACGTCGACCTCCCGCTGTGGGCCGACGCGGCCAAGTGCGGCCCGTGCCACCCCGGCAGCGGCGCACATTGAGCGACACCCCAGCACGCCGGGCCCGGCGGTCGGTCGGGCCCGTCTGTGCGTCAGGGTGAGTTTTCCGCCGATCCGTCATGCGGTCCTTCCCGCCCGCCAGGATGAGGCGGGTGACCACTCACACCACCGCAGACCTCTGGCACCACTACGGACGTGACAGAGCCGCCACCGATCGCACCGTCCCGGAACGCTTCCACTGGGCGTGGAGCCAGAATGGCGGCCCCGGTGCGGAGGCCCTCGGCGATCTGACCGGCGCGCGCGTCGCGGACCTCGGAGCCGGAGCAGCCCGGCACGCCGCGCACCTCGCCGTCCACCATCAGCCGGACCACGTTGACGCGGTCGACGCCTCGGCGGCGCAGCACGCGAGGGCCACCGACCTCTACGCCCACCTGGCGCCGCGCCTGCTGCCCGTTCACGCGGACGTGGTGGCCCACCTGCGCTCGACGCCGGACACGTACGACGTGCTGTACAGCGTCTTCGGCGCCATCGACTTCACCGATCCGCGTGAACTCCTACCGACCGCAGCCACTGCCCTCCGTCCCGGCGGACGACTCGTCTTCGCCACTCTCGCCCATTACCTCAACGGTGAACTGGCCGAGGCCGACGTCTCCCCGGCGGACATTCCGGCCAAGGGGCCGGAGGGTCAGCCTGCCACGATGCAGCGATGGGTGTTGCAGGAACACATCTGGAACAAGCTCCTTCACGAAGCCGGGTTCACCAGCGTGACGGCTGATGTGCTGATGGCGTCCGGCGAGGGATCGCGTGACGCCGACACGCTTCTGTTGAGCGCGTTCCGGACCTGACCCGGGTCACGAACCGGTCAGGGGCGGTCGTTGGTGGCGTAGGTGACGAAGGCGGTCCAGGCGGCGGGTCCGAAGTGGAGCTGGGGGCCGTGGGCGCGGTGCTTGGTGTCGCGGACGTGGATGGTGGTGGGGGTGTGGGCGACTTCGACGCAGTCGTTGGGGTTGCTGCTGTCGCTGTGGCTGCTCTTGAACCAGATCAAGGTGGGGGCGTTCCCGGCAGAAGGCTTGCGGACCATGTCTCTCCCAGCGGTTGCTCGTGAGGGGCCTGCGGCTGCTGCGGTGCGAGGGAAGGGGGCTGGTGCGGCGTGGGGGCCGCACCAGCCGGTTAGCGGTCGTTGGTGGCGTAGGTGACGAAGTCGGCCCAGGCGGCAGGGCCGAAGTGGAGCTGGGGGCCGCGAGCGTGGTGCTTGGTGTCGCGGACGTGGATGGTGGCGGGGGTCTTGGCGACCTCGACGCAGTCGTTGATGTTGCTGCTGTCGCTGTAGCTGCTCTTGAACCACTCCAGCTTGGAGGTGTCTCCAGCATCGGGGTTGCGGATCATGTTTCTCCCAGCAGTTGCTCGATGAAGGCCAGTGATTCCTGGGGCGTGAGAGCCTGGGCCCGGATCATCCCATAGCGCAGCTCAAGGCTCCTGAGCTGTTTCGGATCGGACACAGGGCGCCCATTGAACGCGCCTTCGTCACGGCCCATCGCAGTGCCGTCGCTGAACTTCAGTAGCCGGATGAGTCCCCCCATCCCGGCGTGATCCTCGCGAGAGGTTGGCATCACTTGGATCTCAACGTGCCTCAACTGCCCAACCTCCAACAGGTGTTCGAGTTGATGGCGCAGAACCATTCTGCCTCCGATGGGGCGCCGGAGCGTCACCTCTTCCTGGACAAAGGTGAGCGCGGGCGCCGGCGAGCGGCTGAACACCGTTTGCCGTGCCATCCTTGCGGCGACCCCGCGATCCACTTCGTCCTGTGTGTATGCAGGACGCCACATCTCGAACAGGGCCCGTGCGTACTCCTCCGTCTGTAGCAGCCCGTGGACGGTGTGGCTTCCGTAGGCTCCGATCTCGACCGCACGCGCCTCCAGCTTCTTCAGCTCCCGGACCTTCTTCGGATACCGGGCCTTCTCCATGTCCTCCTTCATCGCGGTGATCATTCCGCCGGCGTTCAGGATTTCCTCGGCCATGTCCAGGTACTCGGGGCGAGGGATGCGGGCGCCGCGTTCGATCTTGCGGATCATGTCCTCGCCGTAGCCCACGGCCTGGCCGAATTCGGCCACTCGTAGGCCCGCTGCCTTGCGCCACAACCGGAGTTGGCGTCCCACCGCTTCGACCGCCGCGCCGACTTCGTCCTGCGGATCGACGTCCCAGCCGGGTTCGTCCACCTCGTTCGCGGTGTCGTTCGTACACTCCGTGCCGTCGCTGCTCACGCTCATTTCGTTCCACCCTCCGACGTCCGTGCCGTGCCAACGTCGACTTGTCCCCCGTGGACACCGAGACAGCCGAGACAGTGCGGGACAACCCTGAGACAGTCACCGTACGCACATGCGTCAACACGCATCAGAGTAGGCGGATTCGGCCACGCTGAGACGCATGAACGCGAAAACCCACCAAGCCGCCCCCGTGGCCCGCCACTTCAGCCTTCAACTCTCCGCCACCCGCCGAGGCGCCCGCCTCGCCCGCCTGCTGGCAACGGAGCAACTACGCTCCTGGGACCTGCCGTTCGACTCTGCCGCCCTGGTCGTCGCCGAACTTGCTTCCAATGCCGTCCTGCACGGCCGCGTCGCCGGCCGCGACTTCCGCCTGAGCGTCGGCCACCACGCGAACGTCCTCCGCATCGGCGTCACGGACACCCGCTACGAGTGCCTCCCGGTCCAACAACCTCCAGGAGCCCACGAGTCAGGCAACGGCCTGATCCTCGTCGCCGCCCTCGCCACCCGCTGGGGCGTAGACCTCGGTCCCGTCCCCTGGAAGACGGTATGGGCCGAATTCGATCTCCCGGAGGGTGGGTGAAGGGGGCGCCGGTTCCTCGGCCTGAAAGTTCTTTCAGCCTGGTGCTGCGGGTCCGGCGAAAGGTGCTGAAAACCGGGGTCTGCGGGGGTAACGTCGCTGGTCAGTTCCTGTGGTCCCCGCACGCAGGGGCGCCCCCACCCCTCACCCAAACACCCCACCCTCCCCGAACACCCCCTCAGCAAACCGCCGCCCCATCCGCCGGTACGCCCCCGCATTCGGATGCAGGCCGTCGGGCAGATCGTCCGCCTCGTCCGGCCCCAGCAGCACCCGCCCATCCAGATAGCGCAGATGCGGGTCGTGCGAGCGTCGGACCTCCACGATGCGGGCCAGCTCAGCGCGTACGACCGACAGCGTCAGGGCGCCGGCGGCCACGTCGGAGGGATGGCCGAGAGCCGTGAGGCGGCCGTCCGGGGCGTTGCTGGTGGGGCCGGGGGTGTCCTCAAGCGCCGGACAGCTCACGGGGGACATCAGGAGCAGCGGGGTCGTCGGGTGGCCGTCGCGGATCGTGTCGAGGAAGCCGTGGACCGCCGGGGCGAACGCGCGGAGGCGGAAGGCGGCCAGGCCGACGATGTTGATGCCGATCTTGAGGCTGATCAGGTCGGCGGGGAGGTCGCGGATGGTCCGGGCGATATAGGGGTCGAGCACTTCGTTGCCCGCCTGCCCGAGGTTGATCACGTCAAGTCCGGCGAGCGAGGCCGCGACCACGGGCCATGTACCGGTCGGGCTGTCGGCCTCGATGCAGTGGCTGATCGAACTGCCGTAGTGCACCCAGCGGCGCCGCCCGTCCGGCAGCGGCGCCAGCACCTCGCCGTCGGCGCGCAGCGCCACCAGTTCGGTGGGAGTCTGCTGCGGCAGCCACAGTTCGACGTTCTTCGTGCCGGACGGCAGGCCGTCGAACCGTACGGTGCCCGGCTCGCCCGGAATCAGCCGCTGCTCGGCGCCGGGCCTCGCCATCCGAAGGACGTTCCCCACCGGTGCCTGCCGGCGCCCGGCCAGTACGCCGTCCACCAGGAGGTCCAGCATCCCGGTCGGGCGGGGCTCCGGGTCGGTGTCGAGCTGGCCCGTGGAGGTGAGGACGTCCAGCTCCAGTGCGGACGCGTCGGTACGGAACACCAGCCGCACTCCCGAGGGCATCAAGGTCACCCCGTAGACCGACGGGTTCTGGTACTGCTCCGTGGTCCAGGCGGGCAACCGGCGCGGCATCACCCCCGCCGGCGTGGTCACCAGGTCCAGCGCGCCCCGTATCTCCACCGGCCCGTCCACCAGGGGGACCGTCCGCATCGTCACCATCACTGCTCCCGCCCGTCCATGAGGCTGATGGGGCACCAGGCGCCCGCGTTACGGGTGTGGCGTCCGCCAAGTCCACGCGGAGCGTAGCCCGTTGCCGCTTCCGCGCACGGGAAGAGGCCGAATTCAGGGGCGCTGATCGCGTCAGTTCCGGAAAATTTCTGCAAGAGCGCGCTCGACAAGAGCAACTGTCCGCGCCGGGGAATCCGCCCTGGCCAGAGTGGCCAGGCGCTGGGCCTGCGCGACGGTCGGCAGGAAACCCACCATCAGGAACGGCAACGACAGCCGCCGCAACAGGACCTCGTTCGGCGAGGACGCCTGCGGCCGCCGCACAACCGAGACATTGACCCGTACGGCGTGCTCATTGCCCGGTGCGGCTCCCGGACGGTCCCGCTCGATCGCGGCGTAACGGAAGGCATGGGCCGCGTCGCAGACGGAACACCCGACCGGCCCCCGGCTCAGCCGCTCACCGCACCCGGAGCAGACCAGCCGGTCGTACGCGGCATCCACCACCCGCCAGTCATGACGGTCCGGCTCGGACACCACCATTTCAGCCAGCTCGGCCTCCTCGCCGCCCCCAACATCCCACCGACGCAGAAAGGCGGCCCACTCCTCTTCGACCACCCCGTCCACCAGCCGCCGACAGCCACCACACCCGGGCGCCCCGCCGTACGCGTACCCGCCACACTCCCCGCACCGGCCCAGTTCCGCGCCCACCACAGGTCTCACCATGTCCCCCTCCTGGCGGCACCGTACGGGAAGTGGCACGGGAGGCGGCTCCCCTATCCGGGCCGATCCCGCCCCCAGGACCGAACAGATCACGCCAAGGTAGTGACATACCGGGCGGTACGCGCCGAGAATCGCGGGCAGTAGCTACTGCCGCGTAACCCCTGGGAGGCCCCGGTGCTCAGCACGATGCAGGATGTACCGCTGACCGTCTCGCGCATTCTGCGCCACGGATCGACCGTGCACGGAACATCGCAGGTCATCACCTGGGCCGGGGAGGGGGAGCCACAGCGTCGCAGCTTCGCCGAGGTCGGGGTGCGCGCGGCGCGGCTCGCCCACGCGCTGCGTGCGCTCGGGGTCCGGGACGAGGACCGTGTCGGGACGCTGATGTGGAACAGTGACTCTGTTGCACATGGCGGCACTTGTGGTTGAAACCACAGGTCAGCGGCGGTAGCTACAGAGCGGCCCCGGTACTCCTGAGTGAGTGCCGGGGCCGCAGTGTGGTGTGGGGCATGGGAGGGGACGGGGGCATTGGTGAGGGTGCTTAGGGTGATGCAGGCGGCCCCGCGTGGCCCCGGGGTGGATGTCAGGGGCTATGGAACGCGCGGGGCCGCCCAGGGCATATGACAAAGCCCCGCCCGCCCTCGTTTCGAGAGCAGACGGGGCCAGTGCTCCGTCAGGTCACAGTGCGGGCTGTCCGCTTCCGGGGCATGTGTCGAGCGTGCCCTGCCGTTGGTGCATCGCTACCGGCTGGCCGGGTTCGGCGCCGACGATGGCGCCGCAGACGGGGCAGGCTCCCGCGCACTGGCCCGGGTCGAACCGTGCTCCGGGGTGAGTGCATCCCATTTCAGCGTTCTCCGTTCGTTCGACGGATGGTGCCTTACGGTGGTGCAGCCCTCCCCCGCTTGTGGGGAGGGAGATCAGATGCGGCGAACGAAGATCTTGGCCGTGTTGTGGAACGTGACCGTCATCCCGACGTGGTCGGGCCGGTTTCCCTCCCGCAGCGACCAGCGTTCCACAGAGGCGATCTGCGGCGACTCGGCGTTCGTCACCAGGGCGGCGAGCCACTTTTCTGGGTCGTCGCCGGGCGCGGGAGCGTCATCCGCGGGGAGCGGGGTCCCGTCGACCGCCAGGGGTTCACTGCCGTCTTCCGTGTGCCTCTGGCCTTCGGGGAGCTGCCCGACGACCTGCCAGCGCGTCTCGCCTTTGTCGGTGGTGATCACGAAGCCGAACGGGTGCTTCGTGTCTCCGGCCTCGGCGAGCGACTTCACGCTTACGGCGGTCGGGTCGTTCCTGGCCAGATCCATGACGAAGCTGACGAAGGTCTTGGGGCGCAACGTGCCGTCCTCTCACTGTGGGGCCGACAGTCTATGAGTCGATGAATCGCTGATCTTGGACCTGCCCGCCCCGGGCGGAATGGACCTCACCACGGCCCGGGGCGGGGTCTCGGGGCAGGGCAGGCCCGCCGGGCAGGGCATCAACCGGCCGCCTACCGGCGGGCGTGTGCGGCGAGCAGCATCACGACGATGACGAGTAGGAAGACGGGGCCACGGAGGCAGCGCATCACTGATCGCGCGCTTCGTCCGCCAGGGCGCCGGCGAGGTCTGAGGCGAGTTGGCGGTGCTGCGGGGTCAGGGTCCCGTCTCGGGCCTCGTCCGCGAGGGCGCCGAGATGCACGGCGCGGGCGAGGTCGGGATCGGAGTCGCCGGGGGCGGCCATCGCTTCCTTTCGTCCTACAGCTCACGCGCCTTGTCCGCGAGCTGGGCGGCAGTCTTCTCCGCCGCTTTCCGCACGCGGGGCGGGAGGGAGTCGTCCTGTGCCAACCGGGCGGCGGCGCCGAGGTCGGCGGCCAGGGCGCCAGGATCGATGTCGTCCGGCGTGGGGGATGGGGCATGCCGCGTTCACCTGCGGGTCTAGATACGGGTGTCGAGAATGACCGGCAGGTGATCGGACAGGCGCCGCAAAGCGTCCGTGTCATGGGTGCGGTACTCGTGGACCTGCCACTGTCCGGAAATCAGGATGTGGTCAAGGCAGAATTCGGCTTTTTCGTTTTCGTAGTAATGCCCGACGGTGGCGCCGCGCGGCTTTTGGGTGATGGTCGCGGGGTCGGTCCAGCCGGAGCCGTAGAGGACTTCCAGCGCGCGTTGGTCGGCGGGGCCCCACGTGCCGTCAGAATTGACCAATCGGTACCGCGACCACAGGTTCTGTGGCACCAGCGACCAGGATTTCGGTTCGCGGTCGGGGGTGTTGAGGTCCCCCAGCAGCACCGAACGTCCTGGCGTGCCGGGGAATTTGCCGCCGAAGTCGGTGAGTCGCCGCGTCTCTTTGAGCCGACTGTCCCCGTCCCCCCAGTCGAAATGGGTGGAGAATACCAGCAAATCGCGGGTGCTGTCTTGTGCGTCCAGGGGCCGGAAATGTGCCTGAATCAATGCGTGATGGAAGACCTCCAGGGCGCGCGGCCGCCAGCCGATCAGGCGGAGTTTCGACCCCCTGTAGAGTAAAGTCGTGAAGTTGCGGGGGTTCCCGGCCGACGGCGTCATGGCGACGACTGACATTCCGAAAGCGTCCGCCACCCATTGCAGACGTTCACGGTTGTTCTCATCCCAGCGTTCGCACTCCTGGAGCGCCAAAACGTCCGGCTGGAGCTGTAGCTTTTTCAGCTCCGTCACTTGGGCGCGTAGGCGCGTTTCATCGCTGCCCGTGAGTCCGCCGCGAAGCAAATTGTAGGTGACGAAACGCAAGTCCATTTTTCCGTCCTCTCACTCAGAAAGAAAGCGCTGGGGGCCGCCCCGCCGCAACCTGTCCCGGGGTCATGGGAACGTGTCGCGGCGGGGCGCGTCCTGTGGAACGGTTACGACTTCTTCCCCTTTTCTTGGATTTTCTCCCTCATCCCGTCAAGAAGGTGCCGCTTCTGTTCAGCCTGGTCATCCCAGTTCTTGAAATCCTTGCGGTCCATTTCCGTCGCGTTCCGGATCGTGTTGCTCTGCGCGTGCTTTTTGGACACGACTCTCCCTGGTGGTTCTGCATTGCGCGAGTGGGCCGCCCGAGGACGACGGACGGCCCCGGCCCGCACGGCGTGAGGGGCACACCGTGCGGGAGCTGGTGGCCGGGGCAGGCAGTGCGCCGCTCCGCCCCGGCCGGCCCGCCCTTGCACTGGAGGAGAATTCAGTGCAGGGGCGGGAGAAAAAATTTCTCCGGTACGTGGAGATGGGTGGGGATTTCCGAAGGAGAAATCTGGTCCGGGAAGAATTTCGCCGGGTCCGGGGGCGGGGTGCGGGTGATGGCCTTCCCGTGAGCGTGCATCACGCTGACCACCACAATCAGCATCACGATCAAGGAAAAGACCATCCGGCGCCGTGTCGTCCATTTGCTAGTCACGGACCGGGCCTTTCAGTAGCCGAAGGATTTTTGAGTGCCGCCCCCGCCGTGGGTGTTTGTGAACGAGCCCGTGGCGGGGGCGGTGGGCCGATCCGAAGGGAGCAGATTCCTCGGTCGGCCGCCCGTACGACGCAAAAGGGATGGGAGGGGCGTACGGGAGTCGAGGTTTTCAGTAGTTGTGGTGGGTCATGCTGAGCAGCAGCGGCACAGTCATGACTCCGCCCCACGCCAGGGCCATGAAGACGGTTCCCCAGAACAGTCCGTCGGGCGAGAATCCGCGCCGCCGTATCGGGATTCGGTTTCTGCGGTGTCTGGTCATCCCCATTTCCTTGATCCTGTCGCGGTACGGTAGTCCGTCTTCTTCTGCTCTCTCCGAAGTTTTTCGCTCAGATCCTCGGTGCTGCCTTTTTCCTTTTCCTCTTTCTCGGGCATGGCGGTACCTCACGTCGGAATGCTTGGTATCCCCGCTTTTCCCGGTGCGGCCGTCCGACTGGGTCCGACCAAGGTCAGCCGGACGGCCGCCCGCCCCTCCCCGTTCCCGCTCCCCGAGAGGAGGGGGCGCCTCACGACCGGGATCTCGATCGACCGGCCGTGAGGAGATTCAGCGGCGCTCACTCGTCTCGACGCTCGTCACACCGTTCAGCGAACTCCCGCAATACGGCCGCGAGTTGGCGCGCCGTCTCGACGTTGCACCGGCTGAGATCCACCAGCGCGATCGTCCGATCGAGGGCCCGGCCCGTGCTGATGTCGAGGGACGGCAGCGTGACGCCCACGCCCTTGAGGGCGGCGCCCAGTGGGACCCGTCCGCAACAGCCGCGGAATCTGGCAGCATCCGGCACAGCGCGCGTTCCAGCCGTACCAGGAGGGGACGGTCCGGCTGCGTGAATTCGGCCGGCACTCCCGACGGGAGGCACCAGGCGATCCTCGGGGCACCCGCGTCACGAGCGGCCGCGTGTACGGCTCGTACCTGGCGCTCGGACATAAGCGCCCGGCGCACACGCTGGGGTAGAGCGGAGATCATTCCGCATCCCCGCTGTCCGCCAAACGCTCACGGGGCGCGGTCCAGCCGCCCCCGCCGCCTTCCGGTTGCAGGCCGTAGACGGTCGTCCCGGTGTCCTCCGGCAAGGAGACCACGACTCCGACACGGCCCCTACCGGTGTCGTACGCCAGGTCACCGCGCTTGGGTTCCCACCCAGAAGCCGCGTCCACCAACACACGTCGGCGCCGGGCGTCCTGGACGGTACGTCGTCCTTCCGTCATATGAAGGACGGTAGAGGGGCCACGACCCCCCAATATGAATCAGCGGAATAGCTCCTGGTCATCCAGGTGAAATCGGTTTGTCATGCCCCTCAGTTGCTCCCGGGTGGCTCTACGCTCCCGGTAGACGAGTTGCCGCAGAGTCGAACGTGCGATGGGGTGGTTGCGTACCAGTTGCGGCGCCAGCGACTCCGCCGTCCTCAGCTCGTCGAGAGCCTTGGCCGCATGGCCGTCCCACAGCCACGCGCGGGCCATGTCCATGTGATGGTGGCCCCGGCGAGAGTTCGGCAGCAGCGCAATCTCCCCGGGCTTCGCTCGACGCTCCAGGTCAATGGCCTGTGCCTGGTTACCCAGTTCCAACGCCACCGAGATCGCATGGATCTGCACGTTCCCGGTAGAAAAGTTCAGGCTGTACCGGTCGAAGGTGGTTTCCTTGCCCGGGTGTTCGTCCAAGCGCTTCCCGGCTTCTTGGGCGTGGCGGATGCGTTCCTCTGTTTCCTGCTTGCGACCGGCACGCGCGGAACTGACTGCCGCCCGGAGCTGTCCCGATCCCCACACCCGGAGGGCCAAAGGGTCGCCGCGATCGTAAGCGTCCTGGATAGCTGCCAGGGCCTTGTCCGCCAGGGTGATGGCGTCGCTCCAGTCAGCCGTGGCCCACATGTCCCACACCCGCATCGAGTCAGCAGCGGACGACATCAACGGGTCGCCGGAAAGCTGCGCGGCCCAGGAGGCCCGTTCGCATGACATCGTGACCAGTTCGGCGTGCCCGAGGGCGTGCGCGGCGGTGTGTGCGAACTTGCAGGCCACGGCGTAGATGGCGAACGCCTCTTCTCGCTCGTGGCCGGTGGAGACTTCGGCCAGGGCACGCGCTTCACGGAAGAGGTCGGGCAGGCTGCGGATGATCGCGGTGTTTGCGGCCGCGTCCCTGAGCCGGTACAGGCGTACGGTCTCTTGCCACAGTTCGGACGACGGGCGGGGGGCACCGTCGAATTCCGGCGACAGGTCGTAGCGGCGCAGTTCGCGGAGGATGTCTGCCGCCGGTGCCTGCCACTGATTCTCGGAGACGGTCCCGGCGTAGGGTCGCCCGATCAGGTCGTTGGGGTGGCAGTGCAGAGCACCGGCAATCGCGTTGATCAGGCCCGTACGATCAATTTCGATATGGCCTTTTTCGGCCTTCGACACCCATCCTTGGGTCTTGTGGATCGCGGCTCCCAAGTCCGTCTGTGTCATCCCGAGACTCAGCCGCCGACGCTTGATCCGTCGGCCCAGTGCCTCTTGCTCTTCCATCTCCTGCGGCATGTTGGCCTCCTGGTCCCCTCATGCTCGATACCGGCACGGTACTCATCCGAATGGCGGTGTGCGTACGGCCGTCTCGGCACCTGGTCTTCCTTCGTCGCCAGTGTGCGGCACAGCGACTTGCGTCAAGACGGACGGCCTGTCCGCGTAACACCACCCGTCCCCTCCGACTCTCCGGCAGAGGGGACAACTCCGGCGCCTCGTTGCCCTCAAGGGTGGCGGGGCGTTGCTGTGTCCGGATCTGCGGAAGTGAATGAAAACCGTGCACTGCCGCAGTAAAGTCCCTGGTCACGAAGTCTCTTCCCCGCACCCGCGGGGGTGGCCCGTGGCCGAACGACGGCCTGGAGTGGATGTACCCCTCTTCCCCGCACCCGCGGGGGTGGCCCCCGGTGCCCCGTACGTACGAGGTACGTATCGTTCTCTTCCCCGCACCCGCGGGGGTGGCCCCACGGCCTTGTCCACCTTCAGTGCGCCCGAATCCTCTTCCCCGCACCCGCGGGGGTGGTCCCCAGCACAAGGGCGTGGACACCTGGCGCGGCGCCTCTTCCCCGCACCCGCGGGGGTGGCCCTCGCGTCGGCTTTTGCGTTCACCGTGTTCGGCCCTCTTCCCCGCACCCGCGGGGGTGTTCCGCTTGACCACGTTGCACAGCGGCTAGGTATTGGCTCTTCCCCGCATCCGTGGGGGAAACGCAGAAACCGCCCCCGCCCGTCGGCTGTGCGCCGGTGGGCGGGGGCGTGGCGTGTTCAGCGGGCGGCGGTGGCTTGCCAGACCGTGACGAGCAGACCGACGACGCCGACCAGGGCGGCGATGCTGGGGAGCGGCCAGCGTCGGCGCTCGACGGCGTCGAGGCGGGTGTCGAGGTCGGCGAGGCGCGCGTCGGTCTGGTCGGAGCGTTGGACGAGCAGGGCGAGGGCGCCGTCGACGCGGGCGAACCCGGCCTCCACCGTGCCGCGGAGTCGTTCGAGTTCGAGCGCGACGTCGGACGCGGCGGGGTCGGTCACGAGCTACCGCCCCCGTCCTCGGGCCGGGCGGGCGGAGAGGTGCGCAGCCAGTACAAGCACCGCAGCCACGACGCATGCCCGCAGAACATCAACGCCCGGCGCCTGGACGTCGAGGCGAACGTGCTCGAATGGCTGAAGGACAAAGCGGCGCCCGGCATCGACGCGGCGCCGGCCACCGAGCAGAAACCAGTCGTCGACGAGCGTGCTACCGCAGCACGTGAGCGGGCCCGCTTGCAGGCCGAACTCGCGACGATTGACCAGGGACTGGATCGGCTCGTAACTGACCACGCGCTCGACCCCGACAAGTACCCGGCTGACGTTTTCGCCCGCGTGCGTGACCAGTTCATGGACAAGAAGCGCAGAATCACAGCCGAGATGAGCAAGCTCGCCGAGGTCGAAAACACGCCGCATGCCCGCGACTTCCAGATGATCATCGTGGGGCTCGTCGAGGAGTGGGACACGATCCTGACGGTGGAGAAGAACGCCCTACTCAAACAGGTACTGCGCCGTGTCGTTGTCGGCTACGCGAACGACGGCAAACGCCGAAACCGCGGAATCGTCGTCGACTGCCACCCCGTGTGGGAGCCCGATCCCTGGGAGCCCATCAAGGGCAAAGTCCTCAACCGCCGCGACATCCCCTGGGGAGATCGGAAGCCCGCAGAGGTAGTGACTTACCACCAGGAACAGAAGCAGAATCAACCGGAAACTACTCGCGCGTAAGGTTCCTAAGGTTCCTGGGAGGCACCCCCGATGCAGAGCACCATGCAAGATGTACCGCTCCTTGTCTCGCGGATCTTGACCCACGGGTCAACCGTCCACGGACAGGCTGAGGTCATCACCTGGACTGGGGAGGCCACACCGCGACGGCGCACCTTCGCCGAGGTCGGCGCCCGCACCGCACAGCTTGCACATGCGCTTCGGGACGAACTCGGTGTGCGCGAATCGGAAGTCGTCGGGACCCTCATGTGGAACAACGCCGAGCACCAAGAGGCGTACCTCGGTATCCCCTCCATGGGCGCGGTCCTCCACACGCTCAACCTGCGACTCCCGGCCGAGCAACTAGCATGGATCATCAACCACGCCGAGGACCGCGTCATCCTCATCGACGGCAGCCTGCTGCCGCTCCTTGCGCCGCTGCTTCCACACCTGCCGACCGTTCAGCACGTGGTAGTCAACGGCCCCGGTGACCGCTCGTTGCTCGATGGCGCTACCGCCACCGTGCACGACTACGAGCAGCTCATCGCCGACTGCCCGACGTCGTATGACTGGCCGGAGCTGGACGAACGTGACGCCGCGGCCATGTGCTACACCTCCGGCACGACGGGCGATCCCAAGGGGGTCGTCTACTCGCACCGTTCCATCTATCTGCACTGCCTACAGGTCAGCAGCGGAGAAGCATTCGGCCTCACGCCACACGATCTTTGTGCCCCTTTGGTGCCCATGTTCCATGTGAACGCCTGGGGATTGCCGCACGCCGCGTTCATGGCGGGCGCTTCGCTGCTGATGCCGGACCGGTTCCTCCAGCCCGCGCCGCTCGCCGAGATGATCGAGAAGGCGCGGCCGACGATCGGCGCGGCGGTGCCCACCATCTGGCAGGGGCTCCTCCACGAACTGGACGCCAACCGGCGCGATGTGGCGTGTCTGCGGACCGTCATCATCGGCGGCTCCGCCTGCCCGCCCGGCCTGATGCGCGGCTTCGAGGAACGGCACGGCATCCGCGTCGTCCACGCCTGGGGCATGACGGAGACCTCGCCGCTCGGCACCGTCGCCCACCCGCCCGCCGGCGTCGAGGGCGACGAGGAGTGGGCCTACCGCGTCACCCAGGGCCGCTTCCCCGCGTCCGTCGAGGCACGGCTGATCGGCCCGTCCGGGGCGGTGCTGCCGTGGGACGGGGAGTCCGCGGGGGAGCTGGAGATCCGCGGGCCGTGGATCGCGGGGGCGTACTACGGGGGCGCGCAGGGTGAGCCGATGCGCCCGGACGACAAGTTCAGCGCCGATGGCTGGCTGCGCACCGGCGACGTCGGCACCATCACCCCCGACGGCTTCCTGACGCTGACCGACCGGGCCAAGGACGTCATCAAGTCGGGCGGGGAGTGGATCTCGTCGGTCGAGCTGGAGAACCACCTCATGGACCATCCGGCCGTCGCGGAGGCCGCGGTGGTCGCCGTGCCGGACGAGAAGTGGGGCGAGCGGCCGCTGGCCACGGTGGTCCTCGCCGACGGCGCCAACGTCGGCTGCGACGAACTGCGGGCGTTCCTCGGGGAGCGGATCGCCCGCTGGCAGGTCCCGGAGCGCTGGGCGGTGATCCCGGCCGTCCCGAAGACGAGCGTGGGCAAGTTCGACAAGAAGGTGCTGAGGAAGCAGTACGCGGACGGGGAGCTGGAGGTCAAGCGGGTGCAGTGAGGCGGGGCGGTGGGGTGTTCCGCGGGAGGGCGGGGTGCCCCACCACCGTCGGCGCGTGCCGAGTGCGCCGGGGCGTACGGGCGTACGGGCGGGCGCCGTGCGCGCCGGCGGTGGTGGGGCGTACCGAGCGCCTTGGGGTGTGCGGGCCGCGTTGGTCCGTACGCGCCGGTGGGGTGCGCCCCGATCGCCTCAGTCCGTACGGATCACCGTGGACCGCCCCGGCATGAACGAACCACCGCGGCCCGCCCCGACCCCTCAGTTCGTGCCGATCTTCGTCAGCAGGTCCACGATCCGGGACTGGACCTCCGGGCTCGTGGAGCGCTCCGACAGGAACAGGACGTTCTCGCCCGCCGCGAGGCGCGGGAGCTGGGCCGGGTCCATGTCGGCGGCCGTGTACACGACGAGCGGCGTACGGGTGAGGTGCCCGTTGGCACGCAGCCAGTCGACGATGCCGGCCCGGCGGCGGCGGACCTGCGACAGGTCCATCACCACGAGGTTCGGCCGGAACTGCGCCGCGACGGGCACCGCGTCCGCGTCCGTGGCCGCCCGCGCGACCTGCATCCCGCGCCGCTCCAGCGACGCGGTGAGCGCGGCGGCGATGGCGTCGTGCTGCTCGATCAGCATCACCCGCGCCGGGTGCTGCTCGCTGTCGCGGGGGGCGAGGGCCTTGAGGAGTACGGCCGGGTCGGCGCCGTAGGCCGCGTCCCGGCTGGCCTGCCCGAGACCGGCCGTCACCAGGACGGGGACCTCGGCGGCGCCCGCCGCCTGGCGCAGCGACTGGAGCGCGGTACGGGTGATCGGGCCGGTCAGGGGGTCGACGAAGAGGGCGGCCGGGTACGCCGCGATCTGCGCGTCCACCTCCTCCCGGGAGTTGACGATCACCGGACGGTAGCCGCGGTCGCTCAGCGCCTGCTGGGTCGAGACGTCGGGCGCGGGCCAGACCAGCAGCCGACGCGGGTTGTCCAGCGGCTCGGGCGGCAACTCGTCGTCCATCGGGAGCGGCTGTCGTTCCATCACCTCGACCGCGCCGTCCAGCGGCTCGGGGCCCTCGCTGCCCTCGTCGGGGGCGGGCACGGTGAACGCGCGGCCCTCCGAGGCGTCCATCAGATGCGGCTGATGGGGCGGCTGCGCCGCAGGTGCGGCGTGCGACGCGTGCGGCCGGGCCTCGGCGGGCGTGGCCGCGCCGCGTTCGCCCTCCTGCGGGGGCGTGGCGAGCTTGCGCCGCCGCCCCGAACCGGCCTGCGCGGCGCCCGGCCCCTGAGGCTCGGCGAGCTGCTGCGCGAACGGCACGCCCTGGCCGAGCGTACGGACGCTGAACGCTCGCCCGTGGGACTGGCCGGGGCCCGGTTCGCCCGCCTCCGGCTGGGGCGTACGGGGACTCTGGTGCTGCTGGGCCGGGATGAGCGGGGCGCCGTGCATCCCGTGGGACGGCTGCTGCGC
>NZ_JCANQV010000047.1:0-27329 GCF_059553635.1 Candidatus Streptomyces philanthi | reverse complement strand
CCGTTAGCCTCGCCGTTTCGGTTGAGATGAGGCCGGAAGCGGGGAGGAAATATGAAAGTGCCTTCTGAGCTGGGACGATGAACCTTGTCGAGGGGTTCTGTCGGTCCAAGCGGAAGGCACTTTCTGCGTGCAGGGTATCGGTTCTCGTCCCAAGCTTCACTCAGACCGCGCTGCGCACCCCTCGCTGCCACGCCGGAGAAATCGTCCCGACGGACTCCCCGCAACGGGGATACGGCGCGCTCCTGCCCAGACTCTCTGCGCTGGGAGTCGCACTGGAATTCGTTCACGACGGGTTGGTGCCCGGTGTGGCGTTCCGGAGCTTGTGAAGCCGAGAGCAATATGGTTTCGGAAGTCGGTCGTAACCCCGCGAGAGTAAGGATCCGAATTGACGATCGAGGCCCGCGCAATCATCGACGGCCCTGTGTTCGGCGGCTCTGGCGGAGACCAGTTCCGGGACCCGGCCCACGATGCCAAGACCCTCAAGTCCATTCGCGTCAGAGCCGCACGTGTGGTCGACAGCATCCAGTCCACCTGGGCGCTTCAAGACGGATCCCTCGAAACCGGCGTGAGGCACGGAGGCGACGGCGGCACTGAGCATCAGATCGATTTGCAGGACGGCGAGCGCATCGTCCGGGTTTTCGGGCGCAGCGACAAAGTCGTCGACCAGATCAGCTTCGAAACGAACCGCGGCGTTTATGGGCCGTTCGGCGGATCGGGCGGAGACCCCTTCGAGTTCAAGCTGCCGCCCGGCTCCTTCGTCGCCGGATTCCACGGGCGTGCCGCGAAACTCCTCGACGCTCTCGGTGTTCTGTACTACATGGACACGCCGGAGTAGTGCTCGACGCCTCCCCTGCCCGATCCCTTTTCATCCTTAGCCTCGCCGTTGTTGAGATGAGGCCGGAAGCGGGGAGGAAACACGAAAGTGCCTTCTGAGCTGGGACGATGAACCTTGTCGAGGGGTTCTGTCGGTCCAAGCGGAAGGCACTTTCTGTGTGCAGGGTATTGGGGGCCGGTTCGGCCAGGCGGGCGGCGGAGAGTTGCGCGATGAGGGCGTCCACGTCGGCAGCGGCCCTCGCGCGTGCGACGAGGCCGGTGGCGGCGAGGCCGTCGGCGATGCGGGCGGGCGGGATTCCGTCCAGCAGGGAGCGCAGGACGCTCGCTCCGGTGGTGTTCAGCTGCCAGTAGCGTCCCGCCCGTTCGTCGAGCAGCACCATCCCGGTGTCGGTGCGGCAGGCAGTGACGTCAGGGCGCAGGCACAGGAACGGGTTCGGTGGGGCCACAGGGATGCTCCGTGATGTGGGCCGGGACGGGATGCGCGGCGAGGTCGCGCAGCCACGCCTCGGTCGCGAGGGTGTATTCGAGTTCGGCCGCGCTTCTGGCCAGCAGGGACGGGGAGAGCACCGCGTGGCGCAGCGGGGCGGGGTCGACCAGCCCCAGGGCGGCGAGCAGGGAGTCCTCGGCCCATGCGCCGAGGACGTGGCGTTGCGCGGTGAGACCGGCCAGCCACTCGTCGGTGGAATGGTCCTTGGTGGTGCGCGCGAGAATCCGCTCGGGGACGATGCCGCGCATGGCGGCGGTCAGCAGGGGCTTGTAACGGCCGGGATGACCGGCTTCCTCGGGCCGTGCGCGCAGGCAGGCGTCGACGACCGCGTCGTCGCACAGCGGCGTATCGAGCGGCAGCGGGGTGGGCTCGCGGGACCAGAGGGTGAAGTAGGTGGCGATGGTGCCGGCCTGGCGGGCCCGGTGAATCCACGCATGGGTCCCGCGGTCCGCGGCCAGTGGTCCGGTGGTGCCGGCGGCCTGCCTCAGCGACTCGGCCATCAGTTCCCGCACCGGCTGGGTGGCCCATGGCGGCAGTGCCAGGGAGGGGTGCCACCCGCACCCGGGCTCGGGGCCACGGCCGACGGTGGGAAGGGAACCGGCCTGTTCCGCCAGCCACTTCGCCGCCGTCTGCCGGGAGAGCAGGCTCCGCCAGGTCGCCCGCAGGGGCCACCGGCCGTGGGCACGGTGCGCGGCGACGTGACGCAGCGCGGTCAGCGGACGCCGCCGCACCAACGGGTGGAGGTACGCCGCGGGCGGGGTGACCACGTGGTCCCCGCCGTGGCCGGACAGCCGCCGCCGCGCACCCCGCGCGTGCAGCACGGCGATGAGCCGCTCTTGCACGGCCCGGTCGCGCAGCAGGCCGTTGGGCGCGTCGCCGGGCTCCGACGGCCGGTCCGTGCCGGTGAAGTGGCCGGGCAGGGTGGCGGAGGGAAACACCAGGTGGGTGATGCCGGGAAGGGCCGCGGCGGCGAGCCGTGCGTAGCGGGGGTCCTGATTGCCCGGAGCGGACCATCCCAGCGTGACGGCCACCAGCCGGGCGCCGGCCTCGGCGGCCAGAAAACACAGGGAGGTGGAGTCCAGTCCTCCGGACAGGTCCGCGCCCCACACCTCTCCGGGGCGCACGCGTGCGGCGACGGCGTGCCGCAACGCGTCGCGGAGCAGCGGTGCCGCCTGATCCACCGGCAGGTCCGACGGCGGCGGCCGCCACCACCGTTCGGTGCGCACCCGGCCGTCCGGCGTCAGACGCAGTGCGTCCCCCGGAGGGACGGTCGTCACCTCCCGCCACATCGCCGCTTGCTCCAGCGGATACGGCAGGTGGGGCAGCACCAGGCGGCCGGCCACCCGCGCCGCGTCCGGACGCGCGCGGGTCAGCCACGCCAACGTCCGCGCCCGGTCGGCGGCCACCGTGACCCCGCCGACCTCGGCCCGGTAGAGCCTGCGATCCCCCACATGGGTGCCCCGGGCGTAGACCTGGCCGTCGACGGACGCCAGCAGATGGAAGGCGCCCGCGGCCCCGGCCACCACCGACTCCACGTCCGGCACGGCCCGTACCGACGCGCCGCGCACCGCCATGTCGGCGGGCGTCAGGGAAGAACGGCCGGCCACCGCCAACCGGACCGCGCCGACCCGGGACATCGTCACCTGGTCCCCGTCCCAGCAGCCCGTCAGCCACGGACGGCCGGACGTGTGCGTCACCACGTGACAGACGGCGCGGGCCAAGCGACCGGCGACGGCGGACGCCGCTTCGCGGTCCGGAAGGACCACGAACCAGCACCCGCCACGGCACCGTGCCATCAAGCTCCCCAGTAGCTCGGGCCACCGGACTCCGGGGTCTGGAAGCCACCCCCCTGCGTCTCCTCGGCGAAGTCCCCGACCTCCACCAGAACCGGGGGCTCGTAGACGCCCGCCGCCTCGGAACGCGATTCCTCACCCATGCCGGCCACCTCCAGATGATCAACGTTCAACCACTCTTTCCAGGCGAATGCCCGTGCACTTCCGTCGAATGCAGCAAATCGCCCGCGTGAGTGAGCGGCTCCGGGGGCGGGCCTTCCGCTCCGGCAGCGGGCCTCCTGGAGGAACGCCGGAGACCGGCCGGCCGCCCCCGTCGCGGCCGGTGGCGCGTGCCCGTCGCGCGCGACAGAACCTAAAGCTGCCGCAGATGATCGCGCAGCGTGCGGGCGGCCTGCGCCATGAGGGCTTCCGCGCCGGGCTGGACGCCGGCCGGTACGAGGGACTCGGTGAGGACGGCGACGGCGAACGCCTGGCCGTCGGAGTGCTCGACGACGCCGATCTCGTGGCGGAGATTGAGGAGGGTGCCGGTCTTGGAGGACCAGACGGTGGCGTCGGAGCTGAAGTCCGGGGCGAGCCGTTGCCGGAGCAGGTTGTGGGCCATGAGATCGCGTATGCGGGCGGCCACGTCGGGGTGGATCGCCGAGGGGTTCCACAGGGCCTGGAGCAGGTCGACGAAGGCGCGTGCGCTGCCGGTGTTGGCGCGCGTGGTGTCCAGTTGCGGTACCCGGTGTCCGCGCCCGGCGGTGCCGGCGTCGATGGCGAGGGCCTGGGCGAGATGCGTCTGCTCGGCGTCGAAACGCTCGGCGGGCGTCTCCGACAGCTCACGCATCCCGTGCCGGACGGTGATGCCGTGCAGGCCGAGTTCGTGGAGGATGCCGGTGACCCGGTCGGCCGGGGTGAGGCCGAACAGCGCGTCGGCCGCCGTGCCGTCACTGATGCATGTGCTCAGGTAGAGAAGGTCGTCGATCGCGATACGGGCGGGGTGGCGGAACCGGCTGAGGCCGGTGGGACCAGGGGTGGAGATCCGGCCGGGCTCGATGTCGAGCGGCGTCGCTCCGTCGAGTTCCCCTCGCCGGATGCGCTCCGCCGTCGCCAGCGCGAGCGGGACCTTGACCAGGGACGCGGACGGCAGCTGGGTGTCCGGCTCGATACCCAGCTCGTCGCCGGTACCGAGGTCCCGCACCAGCAGGCAGGCGCGCAGACCACCGTCGCGCAGCTGCTCGCGTACGTCACCGAGCAGCGCCTCGGCGCTCGTGCCGCTGATGCCGCTCATGACGTCGCCTCTTGCGTGGTGCCCGTCCCGGCGGCGGCCCTGTCCGGGCGGAGGCCGGCGCCGGCGCTGCGGCGCGCGTCCGTTCCGGGGGCGCGGGGCGTTCCGGGGGCGCTGGGTGTTTCGGCGTGGTCCTCCGCGCCGAGGCAGCGGGCGAGGGCGTCACCCAGCCGTGCTTCGAGGTGCCGCGGATTGCCGTCCGCGGCGGCGGCGAGCGCGAAACCCCTGCGGAGATCGATCTCCCCGAGCGGCCGCCAGCGCAGGCCGAGTTCGGCGGCCTGCGCGGGAGAACACAGCAACAGGTCGCGGGTGGCCAGGACTTCCGCCGCCGCGGCCGTCAGCCCGGTCGCGGTGACGAGCTGCGCGGGACGCAGACCGACCGCGTCGCGCAGCCGCGTCAGCGGGTCGCGGATGTGCGGTACGTCGTCCTCCGGTTGGATCCAGACGCGGCGGGCCGGTCCCGAGGCGGCCCGTGAGACGCGCAGCGTCTCCAGGTAGACGCGCTTCACGCCCAGGTCGCGTACGCCGGCCAGCCCGAGCGGCACGCACCATGTCGCCTCGTCCGCCGGCACCGCGAGCAGGGCGGCCCGCACCTGCCGCGCGTACAGCAGCTCCCTGCGCTGGGCCGGGGCCGTGACGCGGAGATCGAGGGTGATGCCGTGCCCGCGCGCCTCCGCGACCAGGCGGGCGAGGTGCGCGGTGGAGCACACGCCGGGCACCGCGAGCCGCCAGGGCTTGCGCTTGGCGGCCTCCGCCTCGTGCAGCAACACGTCCGCCGCCTGCACGAGCTGCCGGGCGACAGGCAGCATGTCCTGGCCGAACGGGGTGAGTACGGCCCGCCGTGAGGTGCGCTCGAACAGCCGCTCACCGAAGCGCTCCTCCAGCGCCGCGACGCGCCGGCTGGCCACCGACTGGGACATCCGGGCAGCGGCCGCCCCCACGGTGAAACCACCGCGCTCACTCACACTGACGAATGCCCGGCACGCCCCTACGAGATCCACGCCCGCACTCTATGCCGGATCGGCATGAAAGCGCGCGGGAGCGTATTGGACCGCATGACCGGCCGCGGACGAAGGTGGCCGCATCACGCACGACCAGGCCCCGCGCGGGCCCGGTCGCCGCTGCCCCCGCGCGCCCGTGCGCCGGGGGACGACACGGAGGTCCGGACCATGCAGCACACCCGTTCCCGGCGCGCGGCCCTCGCCGCCCTCGCCGCGCTCGCCGTCCTCGTCCCGCTCGCCGGCTGCGGGCAGGGCGATTCCTCGTCGGGCGGGAAGAAGCCGGCTGAGGCCGGGGAGAAGACGTACGTCAGCGAGTTCAGGAAACTTGAGCGTGAGTACGACGCGCGCGTGGGCGTCCATGCCGTCGACACCGGCTCCGGGCGCGAAGTGGCCTACCGCGACGGGGAGCGGTTCGCCTACAACTCCACGATCAAAGCGATGCTCGCCGGTACCGTGCTGCGCACGTACCGGCTGAAGGGAATGGACAAGGCGGTCACCTATTCCGAGAAGGATCTGGTCCCCAACTCTCCCGTGAGCGAGAAACACGTCAAGGCCGGCGGGCTGACGCTGAAGGAACTGTGCGACGCCGCCATCCGCTACAGCGACAACACCGCCGCGAATCTGCTCTTCCAGCAGATCGGCGGTCCCAAGGCCCTCGAATCCGCGCTGAAGGACATGGGCGATCACGTCACCCGGGCCGACCGCACGGAGCCCGCGTTGAGCACCTGGGTCCCGGGCGAGAAGCGCGACACGAGCACGCCCAGAGCGATGACCCGGAACCTGCGCGCATTCGTCCTCGGAGACGCCCTCCGCAAGCCCGAACGCGCACAGTTCACGGAATGGCTGCGGAACAACACCACCGGGGACGGGACCATCCGGGCAGGGGTGCCCAAGAATTGGGTGGTCGGCGACAAAACCGGTACCGGCTTCTTCTACGGTGCCCGCAACGACATCGCCGTGGTGTGGCCCCCGGACGGCGCCCCCATCGTCATGTCGATCCTCACGAACCGCCACAAGAAGAACGCCGAACCGGAGGACAAACTGCTCGCGGACGCGGCCTCCGTGGTCGCCGGCACGCTCCGGTAGCGCCTGGCTGCTGCCCGCTGAGGGCGGTCCCGGGCCCGACGGGACGGGAGGCCCCGGTACCGGTCCGCTCCCGCGTTGCGGGGCCCCGTACAGGATGGTCGAATCGAGGTGCGGCCGTACAGGAATTCCCCGCGCATTCCGCCGTCCCGCACGGCAGGAAGCCCCGTCGCGGGCGGACACGTATCCGGGTCTCCGCACAGCCGGTCAAGGCCACGCCAACGCGCGGTGACCGATAACGGCACACCAGGGTCAGGGGTGTACAGGATGACCAGCCAGAGAATCCGCGACCAGGAAGCCGACGGTCTGCTGACGCCGAAGAACGCCGCACTCGTCATCATCGACTACCAACCGGTCCAGGTGAACTCGATCGACTCCATGGACCGGCAGTTGCTGGTCAACAACATCGTCGGCCTGGCGAAGATCGGCCGGACGTACGGACTGCCGATCGTCCACTCCACGGTCAACGTCAGGACCGGCCTCAACAAACCGGCGATCCCGCAACTGCGAAAAGTCCTCGACGACCTGCCGACCTACGACCGCACCTCGATCAATGCCTGGGAGGACCAGGAATTCGTCGACGCGGTCAAGGCCACCGGCCGCCGCAAACTCATCATGGCCGCCCTCTGGACGGAAGCCTGTCTCACCTTCCCCACCTACGACGCCCTCCACGAGGGCTATGAGGTCTACCCCGTCGTCGACGCCGTCGGCGGCACCTCACTCGTGGCCCACGAGACCGCCCTCCGCCGCGTCCAGCAGGCAGGCGCCCAACTCATCACCTGGCCCCAACTCCTCTGCGAACTCCAACGCGACTGGGCCCGCAAGGAAACCGCCGAAGAATTCGTCAACCTCTTCATCGAAACCGGCGGCACGGCCGGCCTCCAATTCGCCAACGACCGCGACCAGAGCTGACCGGCCGGCAACCGCCGCCCTTCGGCCGGGCAGCGGTGAGCCACGCGGTCTCTCGATTCCCGCTCCGCGGGCTTCCGACGGGGGCAGCCGGGCCGTCCTCGCCGGCGGCCGGGCCGTCGCCGGTCACCGCCGCGCGGGGGATGTGGTGAACCCGGCCATGAAGGGATTGGCTGCCGCCGCGTTCCAGTAGCCCGGTTCCCGCTGCTCGCGTGCCTCGTCGGGGACGGTGGGCAGGTGCCACGTCGGAGCGTCGAGGCCGGCGCGGGTCATCGCTTCGGCGTAGACGTCGTCGTCCCAGCGGAAGACCGACAGGGGGATGTCCGTCGTTGGTGTCAGCAGGGCGGCATCCCACCGCTCCCCGCGCGGTACGGGGGTGACCGTGCGCACCGTCACGCCGTAAGGGGTCCAGTCCGGCCCGGTGGTGTCGTGTCCGGGATGGAGGGTGATCGCGACCAGGCGCCCGTCGGGACGCAGGGCGCCGGAGACTCCCGCCGCCATGTCCGCGAGTTCGCCGGGAGAGCGGGCGTAGTTGAACAGCCAGACGGCGGTGACCACGTCGAAATCGCCCAGCTCGGGAAGCCGGCGGGCATCGGCGGTGCGGAAGGTGATCCGGTCGTCGTCGGTGGCCCGGCGGGCACAGCGGATCATCTCCCCGGAGAGGTCCACCCCCACCACCTCCGCCGCCCCGCGTTCGCGGGCCAGACGCGCGTAGACGCCGTATCCGGTGGCCAGATCCAGCACCCGCAGTCCGGAGACGTCCCCGAGCAGGTCGAGGAACAACCGGCGTTCCAGAACGGGGAGGGTGGCGGTCGTCTTGAACTGCCGGTACAGGTCACCGACCTCGTCGTACTCGGGAGCATCCGCTGCCATGGCTCTCACGCTAACCGCACCCGCACCGGCACGCACGGGGGCGTCAGCCGCGCCGCCCCGGAATCCCGCGCGGACGCTCCCGCGTCTGTGCGGCGCGGGCATCGTCGTAACGGATCACCAGTTCCGGTCCCGCCGGGTGGCCTGTACCAGTCCCTCGCAGCGTCGTACGGGCCACGCCGTCCGCCCCGCCCCGCCCCGACGTGCGGTCGGCCCGCCCCCGGGAACGGCGCATTCCAGGGGGCGGGCCGACCGCGACAGCGGGGACATCAACCGAGGAAGGTGACCTCCGGGTAGTCCTTGCTCGGGCGGTCGAGTATCGGGCGGTGGCGGTCCAGGAGGTGCTGGTCGAGGAAGGCGGTGACGTAGGCGCGGGTGAGGGCGGTGGAGCGGGTGCCGTTGAGGGTGCCGAGGCTGCCTTCGACGTCCTCGGGGGGCATGCCGTCGGGGATGCCGACGTGGTCCGTGATCCAGGGGAGGTCGGTGAAGGTGAAGTGGCCGCCGTCGGGGACGTCGAGCCAGCGCTTCCAGCCCTTCAGGCCCCGCCAGGTCTGCTCCCAGTTGGCGCGCTCGTCGGGGGCGTCGGTCCGCCGGCCGCCGAGCAGCAGCACCGGGCGGTCGGTGTCCTTGGCGGGCGGGTCGGTGAAGAAGTTGCCGTCGAGGTTGGCGGCCGCGGCCACGCGCGGGTCCTGGCGCATGGTCTCCACGCCGGCCGCACCGCCGAGTGAGTGGCCGACGATCGCGATGCGGCGGCGGTCGACGAACGGGGCGCTGTCGGGGCCGGTCAGCCGGTCGAGCGTGAACCGGAGGTCCTTCGCCCGGTTGCGGACGAGGTCGCCGAGTTCCGCGTCCTGCGTCTCGCAGACCAGGCAGTCCTCGATGCGGCCCCCGGGGAACTCGATCGGCGCCTCGTAGGCGTGGTCCACCGCCGCCACCGCGTACCCGCGGGCGGCCAGGTCCTCGCCGAGGGCGGTGAGCGTGAGGCGGCTCGTCCCGAAGCCGGGCGAGAGGACGACCAGGGGGCGGGGCCCGGCGGCGGGCAGCGCGTTGACGGTGGCGTGGGTGCGGACGCCGGCCAGCGACGGGTCCCCGAACATCTTCCGGGACAGTTCCTTGGACATGTAGGGGGCCGTCCGGCTGCCCGGCTTCCGCGCCGGGAACCAGAGGGAGACCATCAGCTCGCGCCGCTTCACCGTCGGCTTCCACGGGTCGGGGCGTGAGGTGTCGACCAGGTGCAGCGTGCTCGTGCCGATCGGCTGCTTGGTCGTCGGCGCGGGCACCTCGGCCGCGGCGCGCGCCGGACGGGGCGACGCCACGGCGGCGGACGGGATCTGGGAAACGGCGGCGGCCGTGAGCAGGGTGGCGGCGAGCAACGAGCGCCGCGAAGCCTTGATCAACATGGCCAGAACCGTAGGGGGTGCCGCAACTCCCGGCATCAACCCCAGGGTTGAGGGCTCCGCGCGCTCCTACCTCCTCCGGAGGAGAGGCGTCTCCGACCACCTCGCCGTGGGGCGCGCCGCCCGGCGTCCGCCCGTACGGGCCGCCGGGCCGGGAGGCGTCAGCGGAGCCAGGGGAGATCGGCGCCCTCCGGCTGGAGGCCGTCGCTCACGACCTGGCAGATTTCGGCCAGTTGGCGGATCTGCTCGGGGGTGAGGCGGTCGAAGAGGGCCGCGCGGACGGCGGCGACATGGCCGGGGGCGGACTTCTCCAGGATGCGCATGCCCTCGTCGGTGAGGCGGGCGTTCTGACCGCGCTTGTCGGAGGGGCATTCCTCGCGGCGGACCCAGCCGTTCTTCTCCAGCCGGGCGATGGCGTGGGAGAGGCGGGAGCGGGTGATCTTGGCGTTCTGGGCCAGTTCGGTCATCCGCAACCGGCGCTGGGGCGCACGGGAGAGCTGGACGAGCAGGCCGTAGTAGACGTGCGGCATGCCGGCGTCCCGCTGGAGCTGCCGGTCGAGATGATCGTCCAGCAGGGTGGTCGCGTGGAGGTACGACTGCCAGGCGTATTGCTCCTCGTCGCTGAGCCAGCGAGGCTCGACCGCGGATTCGTTGCTCATGCCATTCATTCTGGCACTGCCCCCACTGTCCTTGAAGTTTTAACAACGCACCGATAGGCTGAATCTCGACGCTTGAAAGTTCAAGTAAATCCGTGATCCGGTGCTCCGAAGCCGGGTCCTCACCCTGGGAGTGGTCATGTCCGTGATGCCGGCCCTCTACCTCAGCCACGGAGCCCCGCCGCTCGCCGACGACCCGGTCTGGCCCGGCGAACTGGCCGCCTGGTCCGCCGACCTGCCGCACCCCACGGCCGTCCTGATGGTCTCCGCCCACTGGGAGGAGGCGCCGCTCGCGCTCTCCGCCACCGAAGCCGTCCCCCTCGTCTACGACTTCTGGGGCTTCCCCGAGCGCTACTACCAGGTGCGCTACGCGGCCCCCGGCGCCCCGCAACTCGCCGAACGTGTCCGCAAAACGCTGCGCACCGCCGGGACACCCGTCCAGGACATGCCCGACCGGGGCCTCGACCACGGCGCGTACGTCCCGCTCGTCGAGATGTACCCCGACGCCGACATCCCCGTCCTCCAGATCTCGCTGCCCACCCTCGACCCCCGCCGGCTCTTCGACATCGGCCGCAAGCTGGCGCCGCTGCGCGAGGAAGGCGTCCTGATCATCGGCAGCGGGTTCTTCACCCACAACCTGGCCGCGCTGCGCCACACCGACGGCATCCCGGGCTGGTCGACGGAGTTCGACGACTGGGGGCGGCGCGCCCTGGAGGCAGAGGACCTGGACGCCCTCTTCGACTTCGCCCACAAGGCACCGGCCGGACGGCTCGCCCATCCGCGTACCGAACACTTCGCCCCGCTGTTCGTCACCCTCGGGGCGGCGGACGCCCGGGGCGAGCTGGACAGCGGGCGGAGTGTGATCGACGGGTTCTGGATGGGGCTGGCGAAACGGTCGGTGCAGTTCGGCTGAGGTCCGGCCGGGCCCGTCAGGTCCAGGGGCCCGGCGGGATCAGCTCCTGGGCGCGGAGGGCCGCCGCCACGGCCCGGGTGTCGCCGTCCGGGGACCAGGAGGCCACGTCCAGGGCGGTGTCCGCGAACTTGATCGCGTGCTCGTCGCCGTGCGCCCCGGCGCGTTCGAACGCCTCCTCGGCGGTGACGTTGCCGACCTCCAGCGGCGGCAGGGCCTGTGCCCCGGAGTAGAGCGAGGTCAGCGCGGCGCTGGCCGCCCAGGCGGCGCCGAGCGACGGGGCCCACAGCTCGCGGGGGAGCGCGGGGAGGGTGCGCAGTACGGCGCTCGGGGCCGTCGCGGAGTGGACCAGCAGGATCGCGTCGCCGTGCCCGCGATCGGCGTACCGGTGGGTGGCCGCCCGTACCAGCGCCGCGAGTTGATCACGTGCCGCTTCCGGGTCCTGTGGGGCGTTCAGTGACGCCGCCGCGTCCTCCCATCCCCGCGTCGAGGGCAGCCGGCCCAGCGCCTCGAAGACGGCCCGCTCCGTGTCGGGCGCCGCGGGCAGGGCCTCCAGCGCCGCGGCCGGGGAGGCGCTGCCGGTGGGGCGCACGGTGAACGGGAGGGGCATGTGCCGGGCCGCCCAGTAGCCGAGGGCATGGGCGAGTTCGGCGATCCGGGGGGCGTCCTCGCCCGCGTCCAGCAGGGTGCGTACGGCGTGGCCGACGCGGATGACGGGGTGGGTCGCCGCGCCCGCGAGGCCGGGCAGCAGCCGGGGCCACCACTCCGCCAGCACGTCACGCCACGGGCGCTCCTCCACCGAACGGGTGAAATAGGTGGTCCAGTCCGTGACGCGGTGCGGGTCGCCCAGCGCCTCCCGCCAGTTGGCGTCGGTGATCCGCTCCCGCGCGCCGGGGACCTCCTCCAGCCTGGCGGTGTACTTGTCGAGCCAGGCGTGCACGGCGCGGGCCTGCCCGTGGCGGACCAGTGCCTCGACGGCCATCGGACCGTGATTGCTCAGGAAGCCGCGGTACTCGGGGCCCGTCGTGTGCAGGCGCTCCAGGGCTTCGTCGAGTGTGCCGCTCGTCGTGTCCATGTTTCGAGGCTAGGACGGGGGCGGGCGGAGGGATAACGGTCCGCGGACCGAAGTGGGCTCCCCCGGTGGGCGTACGGCCGGGGGTCTGGGGCCGCGGGCTTACGACCGTGCTCTCCGTACGGCCGGCAGGCGCGAAAAGCGGACAAGAGGCGTCGGGTATCGCACGGACAGTGGTCCCATGGCGAAGAACGAGAAGCACGCGGACGGCCCGGACCGCACTGCCCATGGCGCCCGCTGGGCGCGGATCGAGGCGGCGGAGCCGGAGCTGGCGCGCCGGGTGCGGGAACGGTTCCGCGCGTACCACCACCACGTCCTGGCCACCCTGCGCGAGGACGGCACGCCACGGCTCACCGGTCTCGAAGCGGACTTCCGGTACGGGGAGTTGTGGCTGGGCATGCTGGTCCGCTCGCGCAAGGCCCGCGACCTGCGGCGCGACGCCCGCTTCGCGCTCCACACCAACCCCGGGCCGGGCCGGGACATGCACGAGGGCGATGCACGGATCTCCGGGCGGGCGTGCCCGGTGACCGACCCCGGCACGATGCGGCGCTACGCGGAGGCGGTGCGGCCGCCGGAGATGTTCCTGCTGTTCCGGGCGGAGATCACCGAGGTGGTGCGGACCTACCGGGACGCCCCGTATCTGGCACTGGACGTCTGGCGGCCGGACCGCCCGCTGCGCACCCTCCGGCGCACGACGGACGACGCGCCGGTGCGGGAGGCGTGAGGCGGGGCGGACGGTGCGCCCGGGGGCGTGCGGATGTGCCGCGTGCCGGGACGTGCGCGGGCTGCCGGGAGCCGGTGCGCCCTCCGGGGTGCGCTCCGGCTGTTGCACTGCTTCTCTCGAATGTAGTACTCCTTATACATGGCTGAGCAGGTGCACAACAGGCTGGCGATGGTGCGCGCGGAACGGAAGGTGTCGCGGCAGGCGCTGGCCGAAGCGGTCGGGGCCCACTACCAGACCATCGGCTACATCGAGCGCGGGCAGTACAACCCGAGTCTCGATCTCGCGCTGCGGATCGCCGAGTTCTTCGAACTGCCGGTGGAGGCGTTGTTCTCCCTCCGGCCGTTCCGCCCGCTCACGGACGAGGTTTACGGGAGGAAGCAGTGACCACCTCAGGGACGACCCGACGGCCCACGCGCTACGACGAGCGCATGTACGCGATCATGAACAACGGCGCGGCCGACGCACTGCACGCCACGACCGCGCGCCGACGCGCCACCGTCGTGATCCACATGGTGCTCACGGCGGCGAGCGTGGCCGCGGGGGTCGGCATGTTCGCTCGCGACCAGGTGTGGCTCGCCGTCGTCCTGCTGCTTCTGATCCTGCCGTGGTGCGTGGCCACCGGAGTGATCAACGGTGCCACCTGCGGCCTCCTCGAACTGCGGACCCGGGTTCTGGACGAACGCCAGCTGGCGGAGCGGGACCGGGTACGGGCGCTGGCGTACCGCGTGAACACCTGTGTCCTGGGCGCCGTCGTCCTCGGCGCACTGGTGTGCGTGCTGACGGGGCTGGCCGCGGCCGGGACGCTGCTGCCGCCCGTCCTGTTCTCGCTGTTCGTCGTGCACTGGCTGATGCCGCTGTGGGTGGCGGGCCTGACCACCCAGGACGCGCCGGGGGAGGAGCCGGAGGAACGGGAACCGGTACCGGTCGCCTGAGCCGCGTGCCGGCCACCGGTGCCGGGGCGCTTCAGTGGGCGCCGTGCGGCCGGTGCGTACCGACGGGCCGGCGGGTGCGGTGTGCCCGCCGGCGGCGGTGCCGCCCGTGCGGCTCGGCGACGCGGAAGGAACGCAGGATGTACAGCGTCACCACGAACATCACGCCGCCGAAGATGATCCCCTTGCCCGAGGCCGCCAGGACGGTGTGACCGCTGAGGCTGTAGAGCCAGCCCATCGCAGAGCCGAAGAGCACGCCGTAGGCGATCGCCCGCGTCTCGGTGAGCAGGGTGGACTGCTTGCCGACCAGCAGCAGCCCCAGCCCGCCGACGATCACGGCGGCGATCAGGGCGATCAGCGCCGCCCCGCCCCAGGAGTTCCCGTTGTTGTGCGCCAGGTACAGCGCGTAGAGGAAGAACCCGACGGCGGCCAGGACCGGCAGCACCACCCTGGGGCGCGTCCAGCGGGCCAGGCCGGTCCGGGGCGCGATCGGCCCCCTGGTGGGAGGCACGGCCGTCGGCGGGCGGTCGCTGCCGCCCCGGAGCCGCTCCTCGAAAGCGCGGGGCGGCTCGTCGGGCGTGGTGCCGGGCGGCCGGTCTGGGGTGGTGGTGTCCCGGCGGGCGACCGCTCCCACATCGCCGGGCGCGGCGGTGCTTCCGGCCGCCCCGGCGTCGCGGCCTTCCGTCGCCCCCGCGCCGCGCCGCTCCGCCGCTCCCTCGTCGCGACGGCGGTCGCGGTGGCCGAACCGGAGTACGAGCTTGCGCATGACGGGCTCCTCTCGCGCGCCCCTCCTGTCCTCTGCCCTTCCGTCCAGGCCACACCCGGCGGAAGCGGCCGTCAACCGGAGCGGGACCGACCCCCTCCGTGCCCGTTTTTCCCTTTCTGTCGCTTCTTGGGCAACCAGAGGCGGGTGTGCCCCGTCTTACAGGGGGAAGGGCAGTGAGCGCGGAAGACGCTTTCCATGGACACAGAGGGCGGTATTGGAGTGACGGACGTCTCATGCGGACGGCGATCGCGACGCGCCGTCCGGGGCGCGGAATCCGGCGCCATGCCCGCTCTGACCTGCGCTTCCCTGCCGTCGGAAGCTCCTCGGTCGCCTCGGTCGGCGTGCAGGGTACTGCATGATCGAAAAAATCGGCGGGCGGCTTGGGAATTCTGTCCGGATTCCAGCCGTTGTTTCCTTCGGACGGGCCAGTCGGCCTCCCCGGACGAGGGGCCTGTTCACGTCCCGCGACCGACTCATCACCGACTCATCGCAAAGGGAGCACACGCATGGCAACCCGTGCCGTCGCCCGTCGTCAGGCCACCTCTCACGGCGCTGACGGGGCCAGCAGTGTTCGCGCCGTAGGCGGGGAGATCGCCGACCGCGACCTGGTCGGCATGTACCTCGACGAGATCGCGCGCACGCCCCTGCTCGACGCCGCCAAAGAGGTCGAGCTGTCGCAGACCATCGAGGTCGGCGTCTACGCCCAGCAGATCCTCGACGGAGAGATCAGCGACGGCAACGCGGCCGGTGCGAGCCGTGAGGAGCTGGAGGCCCTGGCCGCCGAGGGCGCCAAGGCCAAGGACATCTTCATCCGCTCCAACCTGCGCCTGGTCGTCGCGGTCGCCCGCCGCTACCCGCGCGCCGGCCTGCCGCTGCTGGACCTGATCCAGGAGGGCAACGCCGGTCTGGTCCGCGCCGTCGAGAAGTTCGACTACGCCAAGGGCTTCAAGTTCTCCACGTACGCCACGTGGTGGATCCGCCAGGCCATCACCCGGTCCATCGCCGACCAGTCGCGCACGATCCGGCTGCCCGTGCACCTCGTGGAGGAGCTGGGCCGGATACGTCGCGTCCAGCGCGAGTTCAACCGCGAGAACGGCCGCGACCCCGAGCCCGCCGAGGTCGCCGCCGAGCTGGGCTCGACGCCCGCCCGCGTCACCGACGTCCTGGACTGGGCACGCGACCCGGTCAGCCTGAACATGTCGGTGGACGACGACGGCGACACCCAGTTCGGTGACCTCCTGGAGGACACCTCCGCGGCCTCGCCCGAGCAGTCCGTCCTCACGCTGCTGCGCAGCGAGGAACTGGAGGACCTCATCGACCGCCTCGACCACCGCACCGCGTCGATCATCAAGGCCCGCTACGGCATCGAGGACGGGCGCGAGCGCACCCTGACCGAGGTCGGCAAGCAGCACGGCCTCACCCGCGAACGGATACGCCAGATCGAGAAGCACGCACTGCTGGAGCTCAAGCGCATGGCGCGCGACACGGGCTTCGACGAGGCCGCCTGACCCGGACGGCGAACCCCGCCCGTCCGGGCGCGCCGGGCCGGTCGCGCACGCCGCGCCCACCGCCCCGGCCCCGCCGGGCGCCGATCACGGGCGACCACCCCGGCCGTCCCGCGCCGCGTGCCCTCAGCGCCCGAGGCGTCCCCGCACCATGCCCAGCATCGAGGTCAGCTCCTCCACCCGGAACAGGCGCGCCGCGGCCAGGAAGACGCCCGCCAGCACGACCGCGCCGGCGAGCAGGGCGAGGAACGAGCCCAGGGCACCGCTGCCGAGGGTCGCGGTGACCGCGTGCGCCGCGCCGCCGCCGACGAAGGCCGCGGGGGCCGCCGCGCAGGTCAGCCGGACGTAGGTGCGCCGCACCCGGGCGCCGTCCAGGTCGCCGAGACGCTTGCGCAGCCGCCGCCAGGCGACGGCGGCACCGACCGCGAAGCTCAGCCCGTAGGCCGCGCCCATGCCGGCCACGGCCCACTGGGGCGGCAGGAGGACATAGGACAGCGCGGAGGCGGCCGCGTTGACGGCGGCGACGATGACGGTGTTGAAGAACGGGGTCCTGGTGTCCTCGAAGGCGTAGAAGCCGCGCAGCACCACGTACTGCGCCGAGTACGGGATCAGGCCGAGGCCGAAGGCCATCAGGACATGGCCGATGCCGCGGGCGCCCTCGGCACCGGAGCCCGCGTAGAGCAGGGTGGCCATCGGGACGCCGAGCGCCAGGAAGGCGAAGGCGCAGGGGATGATGGCGACGGCCGAGGTGCGCAGCCCGTGGGAGAGGTCGTCGCGGACGGCGGCGACATCGCCCTCCTGGGCGGCGCGGGAGATCCGCGGCAGGACGGCGGTCATCACGGAGACGGTGATGATGGCCTGCGGCATCTGCCACAGCAGCAGGGCGTAGTTGTAGGCGGTGATGCCGGTGCCGGTGTGCCCGGCGCGTTCGGCGAGGGCGCCCGCCTTGGTGGCGAGCTGGGTGACGATCGTCAGGCCGATCTGGTTGGCGAGGACGAACAGCAGCGTCCACTTGGCGAGCCCCATGGCCCTGCCCAGGCCCTGCCCCTTGAAGTCGAAGCGCGGCCGCAGCCGGAACCCGGCGGCGCGCAGATACGGCACCATGGCCAGCGCCTGCACGGTCAGTCCGAGCAGGGTGCCCAGGCCGAGCAGGCGGACGCCCTCGGGGGTGATGGTGGCCGGGTCGACACCGGAGGTGGTGAAGCCGCCGAACGCCCAGATGAAGCTGCCGAACGCCGCGATGACCACGATGTTGTTGAGGACCGGCGTCCACATCATGGCGCCGAAGCGGCCCCGGGCGTTGAGGATCTGACCGAGCACCACATGGATGCCCATGAAGAAGAGGGTGGGCAGGCAGTACCGGGCGAGCGCCACGGTGACGGCCATCCGCTCCGGGTCGGAGGCGATGTCCGGTGACATCATGCCGACCAGCAGCGGCGCACCCAGCACACAGGCCACGGTGAAGCCGCCGAGCACCGTCACCACCAGGGTGAGCAGCCGGTTGCCGTACGCCTCGCCGCCGTCGTCGTCGTTCTTCATGGCACGGACGAGCTGCGGGACGAAGACGGAGTTCAGCGCGCCGCCGCCGACCAGCATGTAGATCATCGTGGGCAGGACGTTGGCGACCTGGTAGGAGTCGTTGAGGGTGCCGACGCCGATCGCCGCGGCCATCACGAGGGTGCGCAGGAAGCCGGTGATCCGGGAGACGATCGTGCCCGCCGCCATCAGGGCGCTCGACCGGCGCAGACTGGGCCCGCCGCCCTTCGGCTCCGGTTCGGGGGCGGGCGCCTCCTCGGTCCGTACGTCGCCGGGGGCCGCGGGCGGGGCCGCGTGGGCGTGGGGGCGTACCGCGCGCAAGGGGATCGTGTCGTCCGGCAGGGCGCCCCCCGTCCCCCATCCGTTGCTCTGCTCGTACGGCCCGTTCATGCCTGCCCCACCCTGTCAGCACCGTCCGTCAACGGCGTGTGTCCATCGAAGGAGACACTCTTTCATCCGCGGGCCCGCTCCCCGTATTTCGCCGGGAGCGGTGGCCGGGGCCGTACGAGCCCCTTCACGACCTTTTGCGCCCACTTCCCGCCCGTATGTATCCGCTCCGAAGTGGATTTCTGCCCGCACTGCGACCAAAAAGTGACATGGGCGGGATTCCCGTCCGCATGCCGATGGCCGGCCCCTCCGGAGAGGGACCGGCCATCGGTACGTCGTACGGGCGGGGCGTCAGGCCGCGCTGCCCGCCTTCCAGTCGGCCCAGGAGAGGTTCCAGCCGTTGAGACCGTTGTCGGGCTTGATGGTCTTGTCGGGGGAGTTCTTGACGACGACGACATCGCCGACGAGCGAGTTGGTGAAGAACCACTTGCCCGGGGTGTCGCCACCGCCGCCCTTGGCGTCCTGGAGGCCGACGCAGCCGTGGCTGGTGCCGGCGCGGCCGAAGATGGACGGGGAGCCCCAGTAGTTCCCGTGTATGAAGGTGCCGGACGTCGACAGGCGCATGGCGTGCGGTACGTCCTTGATGTCGTACTCGCCGCCGAAGCCGACGGTCGAGCCGTCCATCCGGGTCTGCACGAACTTCTCGGAGATGACCATCTGGCCGTTGTAGGTCGGGTGGTCGGCGCTGCCGCCGGAGATCGGGATGCTCTTGAGGAGCTTGCCGTCCCGCTCGACCTTCATCGTCTGGGTGTTCATGTCGACGGTCGAGACCTGCGACCGGCCGACGGTGAAGGTGACGGTCTTGGACTGGACGCCGGTGATACCCGGGCCGCCCTTGACCCCGTCGAGGTCGATCTTCAGCGTGACCTTGGAGCCGGCCTTCCAGTACTCCTCCGGGCGGAAGTCCAGGCGCTGCGCGCCGAACCAGTGGCCCACGACCTCCTGGCCGCTGCTGGAGGAGACCTGGATGTGGGACTGGACGGCCTTCTTGTCGGTGATCACCTTGTCGAAGGTGAACGACACGGGCATACCGACACCGACGGTCTTGCCGTTGTCCGGCGTGTAGGTGCCGATGAAGCTGTTGGCGGACGAGACGGTGGTGAAGGTCGCGTTCTCGGTCGCGGAGCGGCCCTTGGCGTCCTTGGCGTTGGCCACCAGCTTGTACTTGGTGCCGCGCTCCAGCTGCGCGGACGGCTTCCAGGAGGTGCCGTCGGCAGATATGTCCCCCGCGACCTTCGCGCCGCTGTCGGCCACCGACAGCTGCACGTCCGTCAGCTTGCCGCGGCTGACCTTGACATTGGTGTCGTTGATGCTGGCGTTGGTGGCGCCGTCCTTCGACGAGACGGTGATCTTGGCGTCGGAGGCGTCCTTGGCGGCCGCCGCGTCCGCGCCCGCCTGGCCGTTCTTGCCGTCGTCCTGGCCACCGGCCTCCGCGCTGCCACCGCAGGCCGAGAGCGTCAGCGCGCCGGCCGCGAGCAGCGCGGTGACGGCGAGGACGCGACGCGTGCGGCGGGGGGCGGCCGGCTTGTTCTGACCGGTCGGCAGGAGCAGCTGGGGCGAGGTACGGGACCGAGCGGTCGCGGTGGTGTCCGGCGATGTCACGAGCTGCTCCATACAGGGGTGTTGTGATTCCGTGCTGGTAAACAGCACCTACGGGTGGTTTTGGTTGCAAGAATCGCCGCGATGTGGCCAAGGTCACATTCTAGGCGGGAGGGGCTGGTCGGCAGGGCCTGAGAGCCAGGTTCGCAGCGGTGCGCCGTGTTCGTCCAGACGCGGTGGGGCGACGGGCGGTGTGACGGGCGTCTCGGAGAAGCGCAACGGGCTGCTGACCTGCGGAGTGCGCCCTTCGCCCACCTCTGCGACGGGCGTGAGACCGAGCCGTTCGGCCAACTCCAGTGCCTCCGAGAGCGAGTTGACAGGACCGCACGGAACCGATACTGCACTCAGCCGCTCGGTCCAGCCCCGCGCGGTGTCGGTCGCCAGCAGCCCCTCCAGTGCGATGATCAGATCCGTACGATGATGGACCCGATCCTGATTTCGGAGGAATTTCGGATCATCGGCAAGTTCGGGCGCGCCCAGCGCACCGGCCAGCGCCCGGAACTGACGGTCGTTCCCGACCGCCACCGCCAGCAGCCCGTCCCGGCACGCCAGCGTCTCGTACGGCGCGATGCTCGGATGCCGGTTGCCCATCGGCCCCGGGTCACGGCCCGTCGCCAGATACCCCGACGCCTGGTTGACGAGCGCCCCGAGCAGCGACGACAGCAGATTGACCTCCACCAGCTGCCCCTGACCCGTGCGGTCCCGGTGGCGCAGGGCCGCCAGGATCGCGGTGGTGGCGTCCTTGGCGGTCAGGACGTCGACAAGCGCGACACCGGCCTTCAGCGGCGGCCCGCCGGCCTCCCCGGTGATGCTCATCAGGCCCCCGACCGCCTGGACGACGAAGTCGTACCCGGGTAGCCGCGCCCCCGCCCCGGAACCGAAACCGGTGATGGAGCAGTGCACCAGGCCGGGATGGGCGGCGAGGGTGGCAGCTGGGTCCAGGCCGTACTTGGCGAGGGCCCCGGGACGGAAGTTCTCGATGAGGACATCCGCCCGGCGGGCCAGCTCCCGGGCGGCCTCGGCGTCGTCCGGGTCACCGAGGTCCAGCGCGAGACCGCGCTTGCCGCGGTTGGCGGCGTCGAAGTAGGCGGCCGTCCCGTCCTCGGCGAACGGCGGGCCCCAGGCGCGGGTGTCGTCCCCGGTGCCCGGCCGCTCCACCTTGATCACCTCGGCCCCGAGGTCCGCGAGGGTCGCCGCCGCCAGCGGCCCCGCCAGCACCCTGCTGAAGTCCGCCACCAGCACACCGTCGAGGGGGCGCGGCGTCCCGCCGTCCTGCCCGGCGTGCGGCGGCCGGACGGTCTGCCGAGGGGAGGGAGGCGTCTGGGGCTGGTGCGGCACGGCGTACTCCTCACAACGCGGACGGGGCAGTGTGCCGCCATGGTCGACCGCGCCCCCGGCGGACGGAAGGCGCCGGGGTGTCCAACGGGACGGGGTGCAGTGCGCCGGGCGGGAGGGTGTGGGAGTGGCGCGAGCGGGGGAGGGGCGGCCCGTGAAGAAGAGGGGAGTTCCGTCCGGAGAGGGCAGGAGACATGCGGAAAGAGGGAGAGAAGAGGGAGATCCCGCACTTCGGGACTTTCGTCCTGGGGTTTCCCTGCCGGAAGTCCCGGCGGATGGTGTCTACTGGGCACTGCCGCCGATGTCCCGTCTGCCCCAATCGTTTGCTGCGTCCCGTCCGCCGGCGTGCGCGGTGCCGTCCGGCCCCCGCCCCGCGGACTCCCGCACGCGGCCGCACCGCCGTCCCCCTCGCCGAGAGGACCGCATGTCCGCCCTCGCCTCGATCCCCCAGCAGATCGGCCTCGCCGCGCTGCTCGCCGCCTCCGCCGTCTGGTTCGCCGGCCTGGCCCTGGTGACACGGCGCGGATGGTTCACGGGGACGCGGGCGCCGCAGGCACGGCCGCTGCTCGGCGGGATGCCGCGCCAACCCGGGCCGGCCGGCCCGCCGCCGGACGACGTGGAGCTGAGCGCCGCCGAACGGGAGGCGTTCGACGGACTCGTCCGCGAACTGACCCGCCAGAAATGACGGAGCCGCCGGCCCGAGGGCACGGCGGCTTTGGAGGCCCGCGGCGTCATCGCACCGGACCGAGCTTCAGCAGCGCCAGCGCGGCCAGCATCTGGACGGACACCGCGAGTGCCGCCTTCCGCGTGGGCAGATGGTGCTGACCGCGTATCAGCAGCACGGCGAGAACACAGCCGAAACCCCAGGTCGACCACGTCACGGCCTGGACGAAGGTGGAGTCCGCCGGCAGCAGCGTCGTCAGCGCCAGCCGCGGCAGATCGGTCACCCAGAACAGCACGATGAACAGACTCGCCGTCGGCTCGAACCGGCCGTTGCCGCCCAGCGTGCGGGCGATGCCATGGGTGACCGCGCCCAGCGCGAGGCTGGCGGCCAGCACCCCGGCCTCCGCCAGCGCGGCGAGCTTGAGGGCCAGCACCCGGTCCATCTCCCACTGCTGATGGAACACCTGCGCCGACACCACCCCCAGACCCCCGCTGACCAGGCACAACAGCACGGCCGCGCCCCACACGCTGCGGTCCCTGGCCTCGTCCATCACCTCGACCGGCCGGTACCACAGACCGAGGATCAACCGGTGCCACCACAGACGGCGGTGCTCCGGCGGGCGGCTCGGCGGCTGGACCAGCGTGGGCGCGGGAGGCGGCGGTACGGGCATACGGCCGTTCTACCACCGGTGAATCCGGGGCGCGGTGGGAGCGTCGGACCCGGCCCGCGCGGACCCGGTGAGACGCTGCCCGGATGAGCGAGCAGACCCCGGGACGCGGCGACGGGACGGGCCGCAGACGCGACAGGACGTACGCCACCCACCACGAGCCGCACACCGCCGGCCTGGGCGGACGGCTGAACTGGCTGCGGGCCGCGGTCCTCGGCGCCAACGACGGCGTGGTCTCGACCGCCGGCCTGGTCGTCGGCGTCGCCGGGGCCACCGGGTCCCGCACGACCCTGCTGACCGCCGGGCTGGCCGGACTGCTCGCCGGGTCGATGTCGATGGCCGCCGGGGAGTACGTCTCGGTCTCCACCCAGCGGGACTCCGAGCGCGCCGCCCTGGTCAAGGAGCGCGGCGAGCTGGCCACCGCACCCAAGGCCGAACTCGTCGAACTGACCGGACTGCTGGAGGGCAAGGGCCTGAGCCGGGACCTGGCCCGCGCGGTCGCCGAACAGCTCACCGCCCATGACGCACTGCGCGCCCACGCCGAGGTCGAACTGGGCATCAACCCCGACGAACTCACCAACCCCTGGCACGCCGCGGGCGCCAGCTTCCTCGCCTTCACCGTGGGCGCGCTGCTGCCACTGCTGTCGATCGTGCTGCCCCCGGCCGGCCACCGGCTGCCGGTCACCGTCGTCGCGGTCCTCGCCGCCCTCGCCCTCTGCGGCTGGGCCAGCGCCCGCCTCGGCGCCGCCCCGGCCGGCCGCGCCATGCTCCGCAACGCCACGGGCGGCGCCCTCGCGATGGGCGTGACGTACCTGGCGGGGGTGCTGCTGGGGGCGAGCGGGGTGTGAGGAGGGCGGGTGCGGGCGCTGGACGTCGACCGCGCAGCCATATCGCACCGACCACGCCTCACCCGGGGCACAACGGAGGGCCAGAGACGGGACAAGTGTCTCCGGCCCTCCGCTGTGAGCGCATGGGGCACGACTCGTGTCCAACGGGCACCGTCCACCGGCAGGCAGGGACAGCGGAGTCAGTCGTCGGCGCCCACTGCCAAGCGTGGATCGATGGGAATGGTCACCCGAAGGGGGATGCCACGCTGTCCTCCAGGGGCGCGGCACTCGGGGCGGGGGGTGGGGCGGTGAAGGAGATGCCGCCCGCCACCACGGTCGCCAGCTCCAGGAATTCCTCCTGCGCGTCGAACTGCTCCGTCGACAAGGTGACCACCACGGCGTGCGGGAGCCGGGGGAAGGCCATGTGGAAGCTGACGGACAGCACTTCGGCAACGCCGTCCTCCGGGACTCCGAAGAAAGCGCCCGGAACCGGTACGACGGAGTCCGAGATCACCACGGCGGCGAGCCCCGCAGGGAGCGGAACGATGGCCTTGTGCGGGTTCCCGCTGTCCGGGTGCGCGTCGAGGACGCCGCGCGCGTAGAGATGGGGATCCCCTGGCCGACGGTCGACGACGGATATCTGGCACAAGCCCGTTAGCAGCGCGTCGTCGTCCGTGCGGAGGGTGAACGCGCTGAGGTGGACCAGCCCGCCCTCCACCAGTTTGCTCAACGCGGCTTCGAAGCCGAGGGCGCTGGCGACGAGCTGCTGGGTGGTCGCCGAGGGGAAGATCGCGGCGAGTGTGTCGTGATTGGCGTCCATTCGTGCCGTCACGTCGCCGGAGAGGTCGATGGGGTGGAAGCCTTCGGGCAGGGCATACCACATCGGGAACAGTTCGATGGCTCCGGCGGGCGCGGAATTCTGGAGCATCACAGGGCCTTCGCGACGGAGAAGATCTTCTTCAACGGGTCGACCGCCATGCCGGCGCCGACGAGACCGTCGTTGTACACGGTGCCCTTTGTGGCTCTGTCCGCGGTGGCATCACTGTGCGTCCAGCCGATGTCCAAGGTCTGTGCGGTAGGGGCCGCCAGGCCGGCGGTCACCACCGCTTGCGTCACATCCGCGGTCATCGTGGCAGCCGCCCCTGACGAGCCGAGCTTCTTGGCCGCCCATTCGATGGGCGCCCCGATGACACGATTCGACGGGTCCGCGGCCTTGGCGAATCCCTTGAATTGTGCAGCCCCCGCCTTTGCCGCCTGCGAGACGCTCGCGGCGGTTTTGGCGGCCGCGCCTGCGCCGCGAGCGGCTCCGAGGCCGGTGCGTCCTGCACTGATGGCGGCCTTTGCGCCCTTGACCGCTGGGCCGACACCGGGGACGGCACCGAGCAGGTCGCCTCCGAGCGTGGCCCATTCCCCTATGTTCTTCGAGGTCGGGGGGAACATGTCCTTGCCGCTCTTGATGTATTGATTGGCGTGCTGGGCCGCGGCGGCCAGGCTGAGGCCGATGGCGAGCGGCGCGAGCGCCGGTACGAAGATGGCGGCAATACCGGCAACCGTGGCCGCGATCGTCAGCAGGTCGCCCCCGTGCTCGTCCCACCAGTCCCCGATCGTGTCCCAGAACCCACCGCCGGGCGCATGGTCGCTGGCGTGTTTCCGGATCTGATCCGCGAAGTCCTGGGCCGTGTCCGCATGGTGACGCTCCAACTTCTTCGCGTCGTCGATCAGGTCCTGCAGTTTGCCTTCGGCGTCATTCAGCTGCTTCGACGCGGTGGCCAGCCTGCTCTGGGCGGTGTCGAGTCGCTGCTGGGCATTGTCGAGTTCGCTCCCCGTCCGGAAGGTCTGGCCCGCCAGGTTCAGATCCGGATGCGTGCTGGCACTGCGATAGGCCCGTTGTGCCTCTTCGGACTTCTTCCTGGCGTCCTTGGCGTCCGCCTCGTAGTGGTCCGCCTTCACCTTCATGTCGTGCAGGGCGTCGCTCCACTTGGCAAGTTCGCCGCCGGCCGATTTGAGGGATTCGTGCGCCCGCTTGAGGTAGTCGGGTAGATCCGTCACCTTCTCGGCGAAAGCCTTGGCGGCCTCGCCTGTCCAGTAAGAGCTCTCCTTGTCCAGGGAGTCCAGCAAGTCGTGGGTGCTCTTGAGGGTCTCTGCCGTCTTCTTCAGGTTGTCCGCGAGATTGGTGGCAAGGCGTGGGTGACCGGGTGTCGGGTTCCAGCCCAGGCCGCTCCAGTCGTCGCTCACTTCGCTCCCCCTCCGGCCTTGGCGAACCCGCTCTTGATCTCCTCTTCGGTCTTCTCGTAAGCCTTGATAATGGCAGGCAATGCCTCGTTGAGGGTCTTGATTCTCTTCTTCGTTTCCTTCAGTCCGTGTTCCCAGTCGTCCTCGAAATCCTCGCACGCCTTGTCGAGGGACCGCTTTCCCAGATTCTTGGGGCCGGTGTCCCTCATTCTGCGCAGAGCCTCCTCCAACTGGCTTTCGCTTTCTTTCAGCTTGGTTTTGAGTCTGCGTAGTTGGGCCAGATCGGTCGTGAAATCTGCCATTTCTCCCCGTCCTCTCGGCTCTCCTTGTCGTTCTTCTACGATTCTGATGGGCTTGACTTTTTGAGTTCGTTCTCGCGCGCTATGACGGTCTCCCGGTATGCGGCGATGACCGGACCGTGCTCCCTGGCTGCTTTCTTTTGGAAGCGACGGGACCGGGTGATCAGAAGGGTGCCGAGAACGACCATCATGAGAGCGCATGCCTGGAATGCCGCGTAAAGCATCCAGTTTCCCCAGGCGAACCGGGCCAGCACTTCCAGGAATGCGGCCGCCAGGATGGCCAGGGCCGTGCCCAAGACGGCCCGGTCGCTCCTCGCGCGGGACTGTTGCAGCCCTTTCTCAGCTGCGGCCAGAGTGGCTTCGTCCAGTGGGTCGAAGCCATCACGCTCGCGGACCCAGCGAGCCGTGCGCCGGGCGGCTTCGCTCTCCCGCAGCAGGTCGAGAGGCGGGCCGCCCCGCACGTCGCCGTCCGCCGAGGAGCCGGGCCGGGTGCCCGTGCGGTAAAAGAGCCACTGTCCCTTGGCTCCATGGGACTGGCGGAGGAATCCCTCCTCACGCGCCAGGTCTTCCGCTTGCTCGGTGGACATCCCCGGGTACTGGGAGGGGTCGATCCGGATGTGTCCGCGGACGTTGGGAACCCCGGTGCGCAGGCCCCGGCGGAACTCCTCGGTGCGCTGCTCCAGCGGGACTTTCTTGCGCGTGCGGCGTTTGTCCCACGTCGCATACGCACCGAGGAGCACCCAGAGCAGCAGCACGACTGCGAGCCAGGGAGGTATTCCCAGATGAGCCTCTCCGCCGGCAACGGCCAGGAACATGGCGGCTTTCACCCCTTTGTGTTGATCGCGATGCCGACGTGCTGCACCTCTTCGTACGGCACCGAGCAGCTGCCTACAGCAGAATTCCGTCACGACGGGGACGCGCGGACCGGCCGCGCCTGTGACCCACCAGGACGAGCGGCCCTGACGGCGCCTACCCCTCCCCGTACAACTCCCGGTACGAAGGAAACACCCCGCCCGGCCCGTCGACCGGGTCCGCCGCGAGGACGGCGGTGGTGCAGGCGCGGGTGAGGACGTCCGCGCCCGCGGCCAGGATCTCGTTGAGCGCGCCGGCCTCCGCGTGGACCGTGAACACCGGGTCCGGCGCCGCTCCCTCCGGCAGCAGGGGCCGGGCCCCGGTGGACAGCGCGAAGACGGTGTCGCCGTCGGACATCAGATGGACGGGCCGGACGGCGCGGGCCAGCCCGTCGTGCGCGGTCCCGGCGAGCTTGTGCGCCTGCGCGCGGGTGAGGGCCGCGTCGGTGGCGACCACGGCGAGGGTGGTGTTCAGCGGCGGCCGGACGGAAGCGGCCGACCGCTCCTTGCTGATCCGCCGCGCCTCGTCGAGCCGCCGCCGGGCGGCGGCGTGCACCGCGGCCGGCGGGAAGACGTCCGGACCCTCGGCGAGCCGTCCGTACAGCGCGCCGGTCCGGGGATCGACGGGGGAACCCGCCGCGTTGACCGCCGCGACCGCCGCGACGGTGGCGCCCGACGGCAGGACCAGGCTCGCCGTGCCGATGCCGCCCTTGAGACCGCCGACGA
>NZ_JCANQV010000046.1:0-27486 GCF_059553635.1 Candidatus Streptomyces philanthi | reverse complement strand
CCGCGCCCGGGCGGGGAGTTCTTCCTTCCGCCTCCCTCGGTGACCGCCCGGTCGTCCTCCGTACGTCCCGGGTCCCTTCGGGCTGCCCGAACGGCCCGCGGCCCCGTGGCCTGTGGTCTTCCTCTCTCCGAAACCTCCGTTTCCAGGGGATAAGCGGGCCCCGACCGTGGAACCCATGGGTAAGGAGCGCCCGTGGAGGCGGGCATGGTTGGATGCGAAGGAAGCCCCCGGCAGGGGGTCCAGGGGGAGCGCGGAGGGCGAGGAGCCGCAAGGGGGAACGCAGAAGGGCTGAGCCCGGCGGCAATCTGTGGCAGGTTGTCGAGTGGGCCCCCGGAAGGCCCCGGGCGCCTCGCGGATCACCTTCCCACGGCGTTCAAGAGCGACCAGCAGGCGGGAATCGTGAGGATCTTCGGCAAGGTACGGCACCGGCCCTCCGCCTCGTGGCGGCAGACGACCGACCGCGCTTTCACGCTGATCGGCGACGGCCGTTACGAGGACGCGGGCGCGCTGCTGACCCGCGCCGCCGACATGGAGCCGTGGCTGTCGGAGTCCTGGTTCAACCTCGCCCTGCTGCACAAGTTCCGCCACGACTGGGAGCAGGCACGCTCCGCCGGGCTGCGCGCGGTGGCGCTGCTGGACCGCGAGACCGGTGCGCCCGACTGGTGGAACGTGGGCATCGCCGCCACCGCCCTCCAGGACTGGCCGCTGGCCCGCCGTGCCTGGCAGGCGTACGGCCTCACGGTGCCCGGCGACGGCCCGTCGTCCGGCGAACCGGTCGGTATGGCGCTGGGCAGCGCCGCCGTGCGGCTGTCGCCGGAGGGCGAGGCGGAGGTGGTCTGGGGCCGCCGGCTGGACCCGGCCCGGATAGAGGTCCTGTCGATCCCGCTGCCGTCCTCGGGACGCCGCTGGGGCGAGGTGGTGCTGCACGACGGCGTCCCGCACGGCGAGCGCACCACCGCCGCCGGCCCGTCGTACCCGGTCTTCGACGAGATCGAACTGTGGGCCCCGTCGCCCGTGCCGACCTGGGTCGTGCTGCTGGAGGCGGCCACCGAGGCCGACCGGGACGCCCTGGAGCGGCTGGCGGCCGACGCCGGTTTCGCCGCCGAGGACTGGTCGTCGTCGGTGCGGCTGCTGTGCCGGACGTGCTCGGAGAGCCGGATGCCCAGCGACGAGGGCGACGGGGAACACCTCGACCCGCACGACCACAGCGAACCGGGCCACCCCGGGCCGCTGGGACACCGCACCGCCGGCTCCGGGTCCCTGTGGGTGCCCGAGCGGGAGTGCGGCATAGCGGCGCCGTCGTCGCTGGTGCGCGGCCTGCTCGACAGCTGGGTCGCGGACAGCCCCGACACCAGGGAATGGCGGGACCTGGAAGAGGTCTGCTGACCGCCTCCCGGGGCGCGGACCGGGCCGTGCGGCCCCGGTGGGCCCGGCGGGCGACGGATTAGGCTGTACGGCGACCGGTCAAGGATTTGAGGAAGGCGTACGGCGGAGATGGCCCAGCAAGAGACCGAACCACAGGTGGACAGCGCGTTCATCGACGATGTGACGGACGCGGCGGAGCGTGAGGCCGCCCACCGTGAGCGCGGCACCTCGCGGCCGATCACGGTCGTCGGGAACCCGGTGCTGCACAAGGAGTGCGAGGACGTCACGGAGTTCGGCGACGAGCTGGCCCAGCTGATCGACGACATGTTCGCCAGCCAGCGCACCGCCGAGGGCGTGGGCCTGGCCGCCAACCAGATCGGCGTCGACCTGAAGGTCTTCATCTACGACTGCCCCGACGACGGCGGCGTCCGCCACGTCGGCGCGATCTGCAACCCCGTCCTGGACGAGCTGCCCGCTGAGCGCCGCGTCCTGGACGACTCCAACGAGGGCTGCCTGTCGGTGCCCGGCGCCTACGCGGAGCTGGCCCGCCCCGACTACGCCGTGGTGCGCGGCCGTGACGCCAAGGGCGAGCCGATCGCCATCGAGGGCACCGGCTACTTCGCGCGCTGCCTCCAGCACGAGACCGACCACCTCTACGGCCGTCTCTACATCGACCGGCTGTCCAAGCGCGACCGCAAGGACGTCTTCAAGCAGATGGCCGAGACCGAGCCGCGCTACCCCGTCGTCCCCAACGACTGACCACCCGCGCGCATCCGGGACCGGAACGGCCCGGCGCCCCGCCACCGGCGGAGCGCCGGGCCGTCCCCGTGTCCCTACGCTCCCTGGTACGCGGCCCAGACCAGCGGCGGGAGGGTCGTACCGCGGCCGGTCTCCTTGCCGCCGAGGCCCTCCAGCGGCAGCAGGTCCGGGGCGCCGGGCTTGTTGCGGAAGAGGGTGACGGCCGTGGTCGGGCCCGCCTTCGCGGTGTCGTCGAGGGGCGTGCCGATGAACCACGCCGACTTCTTCCGGTCGCCGGGCTCGGTGCATCCCGCCGCGACCGACGCCATGGTGCCGCCCCGGGCCTCGCCCAGGGTGCGCCAGCCCAGTCCGCCCAGCGCGGATTTGACCTGTTCGGCGACGACGTCATGGACCACGCGCTCCGGCTCCGGGCGGTCGAAGCCGTCCACCTCCTCCCCGTCGAGGGTCATCCGGGAGATCGCGTACGGCTCGGCGTGCAGGCCGCCGTTGACGAAGGTGGTGTAGGCGCTGGCCATCCGGATCGCGCTGGGGACCGAGGTACCGAGCGGGAACGTCGGCTCCAGCCGGGCCAGGCTCTCCTTGCGCAGCCCGAGACCGAGGGCCGTGGCGCGGACCTTCTCCAGGCCGACGCGCTTGCCGGCCTGCACGAACGGCTGGTTCTCGGCGTTCATCAGGGCCTCTCGCAGATCGCTGTAGACGGGGTCGACGGGGAGCGGCGGCCGGGGCCCGGAACCGGTGTCGAGGCCGGCCGGGGGATCGGCGGGCCGGCTCTCCTCCAGGACGGCGGCGAGGACGAACGGTTTGAACGCGGAGCCGGCCGGGACGGCGACGGTGTCGGCGTTGTTGGTGAAGTGCCGGGTGGCGTCGGGGCCGCCGTACAGGGCGAGGACCGCGCCGTCCGCGGGGCGGACCGTGGCCGCGCCGAACTGGGCGTGGGCGTCGGCGGGCCGTTTCTTCGGGTCGAGCTTTTGCCGGCGCACCTGGTCGACGGCCTTCTCCAGTTTCCGGGTGAGTTTCTTGTCGAAGGTGGTGTGGATGCGGTAGCCGCCGCGGGCCAGGTCCTTGTCGGTCAGACCGGTGGCGCTCTTGATGAATTTGTTGGCGATGTCGACGAGATAACCGGTCTGGCCGGCCTGGCTGTCGGGCTTGGCGGGCGGCAGGGGTTCGGGGAATTCACGGTAGGTGTCGCGTTCCTCCTGGCTCATCTTCCCGGTGGCCACCTGCCGGTCGAGAATCCAGGACCAACGCGCCTCGGCCCGCCGGTGATTGGCCTTGCTCAGGCCCGGGTCGTACTGTTCCGAACCCTTCAGCACGGCCGCGAGCAGCGCTCCCTGGCTCGGGTTCAGCTTCGAGGCGTCGATGCCGTAATAGGCGTGCGCGGCGGCCTGGATACCGTTCGAACTGCGACCGAACCAGCTTGTGTTGAGATAGCCGCGGAGGATCTCGTTCTTGCTCTGCCGGTTGTTCACCTTGAGCGCGATGAAGAATTCCTTGAACTTGCGGGTGACCGTCTGGTCCTGCGAGAGATAGGTGTTCTTCACATACTGCTGGGTGATGGTGGAACCGCCCTGGGCCTCTTCGCCGGAGAGCATGTTGACCACGGCGCGGGTGATTCCGGGAAGGGAGACGCCGGGGTCGTCGTAGAAGGTGTCGTTCTCGGCGGCGATCACCGCGTCCCGCACCGGCCGGGGCACCTTGGAGAGTTCGACGTTCTGCCGGTTGACGGCGCCCACGCTCACCATCTGGCTGCCGTCCGACCAGTAGTAGACGGACGCCTCCTTCCCCGCCAGGGCGTTCTCGTCGGGAATGTCGACGGCGAAGTAGACGGCGGTGAACGCGGCGGTCAGCGCGCAGACGGCCAGTGCGGCGAGGCCGAGCCACTGCCGCCAGGACGGCAGCCAGCGGCGTGGTCCCGTGCGGCCGTTGCGCGGATAGTCGAGGAACCGGCGGCGACGTGGGGTGCCCTTCATACTGACGTAGATGTCCTGGCCCCCACCCCCGGTTGTCAGCTGACCGAATGGTCGTATTTGGCGGGTGACCTGGGGTGATACGCAAAGGGGCACCTCCGGAGGAATCCGGCGGCGCCCCTTCGCGGGTGTCCTAGAACTCGTCGTCGAACGACACCGAACCCTCGACCGCGACCTGGTAGGCCGACGCCCGGCGCTCGAAGAAGTTCGTCAGCTCCTGGACGTTCTGCAACTCCATGAAGGAGAACGGGTTCTGCGAGCCGAAGACCGGCGCGATGCCCAGGCGCTGGAGCCGCTGGTCGGCCACGCACTGGAGGTACTCGCGCATCGAGTCGGTGTTCATGCCCGGCAGGCCGTCCCCGCACAGGTCCCGCGCGAACTGGAGCTCCGCCTCGACGGCCTCCTTGAGCATCGCGGTGACCTGCTGCTCCAGCGCGTCGTCGAAGAGGTCGGGCTCCTCCTCGCGGACGGTGTCCACCACCGAGAACGCGAACTCCATGTGCATGGACTCGTCGCGGAACACCCAGTTGGTGCCGGTGGCCAGGCCGTGCAGCAGGCCGCGCGAGCGGAACCAGTACACGTACGCGAAGGCGCCGTAGAAGAACAGGCCCTCGATGCACGCCGCGAAGCAGATGAGGTTGAGCAGGAAGCGGCGGCGGTCGGCCTTGGACTCCAGACGGTCGATGTTCTCGACCGAGTCCATCCAGCGGAAGCAGAACTCCGCCTTCTCACGGATCGACGGGATGTTCTCCACGGCCGCGAACGCGGCGGCGCGGTCGTCCGGGTCGGGCAGATAGGTGTCCAGCAGCGTCAGATAGAACTGGACGTGCACGGCCTCCTCGAACAGCTGGCGGCTGAGGTACAGCCGGGCCTCGGGGGAGTTGATGTGCTTGTAGAGCGTCAGCACCAGGTTGTTCGCCACGATCGAGTCGCCCGTCGCGAAGAACGCGACCAGCCGCCCGATCAGGTGCTGCTCGCCCGGCGACAGCTTGGCGAGGTCGGCGACGTCGGAGTGGAGGTCGACCTCCTCCACCGTCCAGGTGTTCTTGATCGCGTCGCGGTACCGGTCGTAGAAGTCCGGGTAGCGCATCGGGCGCAGGGTCAGCTCGAAGCCCGGGTCCAGGAGGTTCTTCGCGCCGGTGGTGGCGGTGTGGGAGGCGGCGTTCGACTCGCGCCGCGGCGTTTCGGGTGTGGTCGTCATTACTGGCATGCCTCGCAGGACTCGGGGTTCTCCAGGGAGCAGGCGACCGCCTCGGGGTCGGCGGCCTGCCGGGGTACGGGGGCGGAGGTCGTGGTGCCGCGCGCCGACTGGGCGATCCGCGTCGCCGGACGCGACCGCAGGTAGTACGTGGTCTTGATGCCGCGCTTCCAGGCGTAGGCGTACATCGAGCTGAGCTTGCCGATGGTCGGCGACGCCATGAACAGGTTCAGCGACTGGCTCTGGTCGAGGTAGGGGGTGCGGTCCGCGGCCATGTCGATCAGCGCGCGCTGCGGGATCTCCCAGGCCGTGCGGTACAGCTCCCGGACCTCGGCGGGGACCCACGGCAGCTCCTGCACCGAGCCGTTGGCCTCGCGCAGCGCGTCCCGGGTGCGCGCGTCCCACACGCCGAGCGCCTTCAGCTCCTCGACCAGATACGTGTTGACCTGGAGGAACTCACCGGACAGCGTCTCGCGCTTGAACAGGTTGGACACCTGCGGCTCGATGCACTCGTAGACACCGGCGATGGAGGCGATGGTCGCGGTCGGCGCGATCGCCAGCAGCAGCGAGTTGCGCATGCCGGTGGCGGCGACGCGGGCGCGCAGCGCCGCCCAGCGGTCCGCCCAGCGGGGCTCCGCGTCCGGATAGTGGTCGGGGTGGAGCACGCCACGGGCGGTACGGGTCGCGGACCAGGCCGGGTGCGGGCCGTGCCGCTCGGCGAGATCGGCGGACGCCTCGTACGCCGCGAGCATGATCCGCTCGGAGATACGGGTCGACAGCTCCCGCGCCTGCGGCGAGTCGAACGGCAGCCGCAGCCGGAAGAAGACGTCCTGGAGCCCCATCAGGCCCAGGCCGACCGGCCGCCAGCGGGCGTTGGACGCGCCGGCCTGCTCGGTCGGGTAGAAGTTGATGTCCACCACGCGGTCGAGGAAGGTCACCGCGGTCCGCACCGTGGCGTCCAGCCGCTCCCAGTCCACCGCCTCCCGCCAGTCGGCGGTGTCCTCGCGCAGGTGCGCGGCGAGGTTGACCGAGCCGAGGTTGCAGACGGCGGTCTCCCCGTCGTCGGTGACCTCCAGGATCTCGGTGCACAGGTTGGAGGAGTGGACGACCCGGCCGGGCTCGGCGGTCTGGTTGGCGGTGCGGTTGGCGGCGTCCTTGAACGTCATCCAGCCGTTGCCGGTCTGCGCGAGCGTCCGCATCATCCGCGCGTACAGCGCCCGCGCCGGGATCTGCTTGACGGCCTTGCCCGCGGCCTCCGCCTCGCGGTACGCGGTGTCGAACTCCTCGCCCCACAGGTCCACCAGCCCGGGGACGTCGACCGGGGAGAACAGCGACCAGTCGGCGTCGTCCGCGACCCGGCGCATGAACTCGTCCGGGATCCAGTGGGCGATGTTGAGGTTGTGGGTGCGGCGGGCGTCCTCACCGGTGTTGTCGCGGAGCTCCAGGAACTCCTCGATGTCCGCGTGCCAGGTCTCCAGGTAGACGCAGGCGGCGCCCTTGCGGCGGCCGCCCTGGTTCACCGCGGCGACCGAGGCGTCCAGGGTGCGCAGGAACGGCACGATGCCGTTGGAGTGCCCGTTGGTGCCCCGGATCAGCGAGCCGCGCGCCCGGATGCGGGAGTACGACAGACCGATGCCGCCGGCGTGCTTGGAGAGCCGGGCGACCTGGTGGTAGCGGTCGTAGATCGAGTCCAGCTCGTCCAGCGGGGAGTCCAGCAGATAGCAGGAGGACATCTGCGGGTGCCGGGTGCCGGAGTTGAAGAGGGTGGGGGAGGAGGGCAGGTAGGACAGGGTGCTGGTGAGGCGGTACAGCTCGGCGACGTCCGCCAGCGCCCGCTCGCCGTCGTCCTCGGCCAGGCCGCAGGCCACCCGCAGGAGGAAGTGCTGGGGCGTCTCCACGACCTTCCGGGTCACGGGGTGGCGCAGCAGGTAGCGGGAGTAGAGGGTGCGCAGGCCGAAGTAGCCGAAGCGGTCGTCGGCGCCGTCGGCGAGCGCGGCCTCGACAAGGGCGTCCAGCCGGTCCGCGTGGGTGGCGACGAAGGCGGCGGTGCGGTCGGCGATCAGGCCCTCGCGGTGGCCGGTGGCGACGGAGGCGGAGAACGCGTCGGCGCCCTGGCCCGCGGCCTCCTCGGCGATGGCGAGGGTGAGCAGCCGGGCGGCGAGCCGGGAGTACTGGGGCTCGTCGCCGATCAGACCGGCCGCGGCCTCGATGGCGAGGTCCCGCAGCCCGGCCTCGTCGGAGCCGGGGTGCCGGCCGCGCAGCGCGGCGGCGGCGACCTTGCCGGGGTCGGTCGCGGTGAGGTCCGCGGTCAGCTCGGTCAGGGTGCGGAGCAGGGCGGTGCCCGGGCCGTCACCGGCGTCCGGGGCGGGGAGGTTCCCGGCGGGGAGCGTGGTGGCGGCGGGCGGTACGGCCCCGGTGTCCGACACGGGCTCCGATGGCGCGATGGTCACGTGCTGCTCTCCCTCACTCGACGAAGGCCGGGAGGGGGAACTCGACGGGCGCGCACGGGGGCGTGCGCACCCCGGCCGCGGCCGCGGGCGCGCGGGCACACCGCGCGGCGTCCACCGGCCCAACCCTCGGGGCCCGGACGTATCGACGCCCGCGCCGGGGACGGCGCGGCCGTACCGTCGGCAGGTCCTCGGACTCACGGGCGCGCAGCCGTGACCACGTCCGGGACGGGATCAGGCGAAATGTGCGCACACGTACACCGTTGCGGGACAGTTCCGGACTCGCACCGGATTCCCCTGCGGCGACAGCGAGCACGAGCATACATCTTGTGTTGGGCCGTGCAGGCGCCACCACATCTTGTGTGTCGCGTGTGATCGAGCGGTGCCTGTCAGTGCCCTCGGCTATCGTCGGCCGTACGTTCTCTGCTCCGCCCGAGGCAGTAAGGAGAGGGTTCCATGACCGCGCTCGCCGACCGTCCGCACGGGCTTCTCGCCGAGTACTTCGAAGAGGCCGCCGCGATACTCGCGCGCTCCGAGGAGGGCGCGCGGCTGGAACTCATCGACGGGAAGATCAGGAGCAAGGCCGTGCCGGACGGGGACCACGGGCGGATCATCGAGTGGCTGATGCGCATTTGCCTCCAGTCGAGGCCGGAGCTGTGGCTCTACCCTGACCAAGGGCTCAAGGTGGAGGAGTACCGGGGCGGCCGGGCCCGCCCGGACGGTTCGCTCGCGCGCAGCGGTGCCTTCGTCGGCCAGGGCGAGTGGGCCGACCCCGCCCCGGTCCTGATGGTCGTCGAAGTCACCTCTTATGACTCCGACACCGACCGGCGCGACCGTGTCGAGAAGCCCCGCGCCTACGCGGAGACCGGTATTCCGGTGTTTCTGCTGATCGACCGGGAGGCGTGCGAGGCGACGGTGTTCAGCGAGCCGGACGGCGTCCGCTATGCGGACGTGCACACCGTGCCGTTCGGCAGGACGCTCGCGCTGCCGGACCCGGTGGGCATCACGCTGGAGACGGAGGCGCTCAAGGACTGGGTGCGGTGACCCGGCCCGCCCGGTGAGCCGGGCCCCCGGTGGCCGGCCGCGCAGGCCAGGGCCGCCGCGCCCCCCCGCAGGGGACGCGACGGCCCGTACCGCTCAGTGCCCGGTCGGGACGCCCGCGTCCTCGGCCGGGCGGGGCGGGGTGGTGCGTACGCCCGTGTCGCCGGCGTCGGCGGTGTAGTCGGCGGGGCTGGTCTCGTCGGTGCCCTGGGGGGCCTTCACGGCGCGCAGGACGAGGGTGAGGACCACCGTCACCACGACATTGAGGACGAAGGCGGTGAGACCGATGTAGCCGATCTGGCCGATGCCGGGGATCTCGGCGCTCGAACCACCGAAGTGGGCCTGCGTCGGGCTGGCCACGCCGTACGCCGCGAGCGTGCCGTAGATCATGCCCGCGGCCCAGCCGGCGAGCAGCGCCCAGCGGTGGAACCAGCGGGTGAACAGCCCGCCGACCAGCGCCGGCATGGTCTGGAGGATCCAGATGCCGCCCAGCAGCTGGAAGTTGATCGCGACGGTCTTGTCCATGCCCAGGACGAAGACCAGCGCGCCGACCTTCACCAGCAGGGAGACCAGCTTGGCGACCTTGTGCTCCTGCTCCGGGGTGGCGCCGGGGCGCAGGAAGTCCTTGTAGACGTTGCGGGTGAAGAGGTTGGCCGCGGCGATCGACATGATCGCCGCGGGCACCAGCGCGCCGATGCCGATGGCCGCGAACGCCACCCCGGCGAACCAGCTGGGGAACATGTCCGCGAACAGCTGCGGGATCGCCAGCTGCGCGTTGCCGTGGGTGTCGGTGCCGGCCTTGACCGCCATGAAGCCGAGCAGCGCGAGGAAGCCCAGCATCAGCGAGTACAGCGGCAGGATCGTGGTGTTGCGGCGGATGACGTCGCGGCTGCGGGAGGAGAGCGTCGCGGTGATCGAGTGCGGGTACATGAACAGCGCCAGCGCCGAGCCGAGCGCCAGCGTCGCGTACGCCCACTGGCTGTTCGGGCCGCTGACCAGCTCGCCGCGCGGCTTCCCGGTCGGTCCCGTCTCGGCGAGTGCCTTGCCCGCCGCGTCGAAGACGGCGTGGAAACCACCGAGTTTGATGGGGATGTAGATGATCGCCACCGCGATGACGAGGTAGATCAGCCCGTCCTTGACGAACGCGATCAGCGCGGGCGCGCGCAGCCCCGACGAGTAGGTGTACGCGGCGAGCACCGCGAACGCGATGAGCAGCGGCAGGTCCTTGACGAACCAGTTGCCGGACGCGCCGCCGCCGACGCCCATCACGTCCAGCACGGCCTGGATGCCGACGAGTTGGAGCGCGATGTACGGCATCGTCGCGAGGATGCCGGTGAGCGCGACGGCCAGTGAGAGCCCCTTGGAGCCGAAGCGGCCGCGCACGAAGTCGGAGGTGGTGACATAGCCGTGGCGGTGCGAGACCGACCACAGCCGGGGCAGGAAGGTGAAGATCAGCGGGTAGACCAGGATCGTGTACGGCACCGCGAAGAAGCCGGAGGCGCCCGCCGCGTAGATCGCCGCGGGGACGGCGACGAAGGTGTACGCGGTGTAGAGGTCGCCGCCGAGCAGGAACCAGGTGACCCAGGTGCCGAAACTCCGGCCGCCCAGGCCCCATTCGTCGAGGTTGGCGGACTGTTCGGCGCGCCGCCAGCGGGCGGCGAGGAAGCCCATCACCGTGACGAGCACGAAGAAGAGGACGAAGACGGCGAGGGCGACGCCGTTGACGCCGCCCGAGGCGCCCTCGGCGAGGGGGACGGACAGGGCGCGGTTCATGACGCGGCACCGCCCTTGCGGGCCCGCTGCTCACGCCGGACCAGGTGGTACGCGATGGTGGTGAGGCCCGTGGAGATCAGCACCCACAGCATCTGGTACCAGTAGAAGAACGGGATGCCGAGGAACCTCGGCTCGACCCTCGCGTACGAGCCGACCCACAGTACGGCCACGAACGGGGCGAGCAGGCACAGCCCGGCGACCACCCTCGTGGGCGTGACGACCGGTCCCGTGCCGGGTGTTCCGGCGTGCTCCGTCATACGGTTGCTCCGTCCCTCGTCTCCCGTGGCGATGGGCTGGAAATCTAGGGCAGAGCCGTAGCGGGCGTCACTAGCCGTCCGCATATCGGTACGGCAACGGCGGGTGTGATGTCCCCCGGCGGGCGGAATGCCCCCCCGCCGGGGGTGCGGCGCGGTCAGTCCGCGGGGCGGCGCAGCCGGGCGACGAACTTGTACCGGTCGCCGCGGTAGACCGAGCGCACCCACTCCACGGGCCGCCCCTGCTCATCCCGCGAGTGGCGGGAGAGCATCAGCATCGGCAGCCCGACGTCGGTGCCCAGCAGATCGGCCTCGCGCGGGGTGGCCAGGGACGTCTCGATGGTCTCCTCCGCCTCCGCGAGCCGGATGTCGTAGACCTCGGCGAGCGCGGAGTAGAGGGAGGAGTAGCGGACGAGGTTGCGGCGCAGCGCCGGGAACCGCTTGGCCGACAGATGGGTGGTCTCGATCGCCATCGGCTCGCCGCTGGCCAGCCGCAGCCGCTCGATGCGCAGCACCCGGCCGCCGGCGGAGATGTCGAGCAGACCGGCCAGCCGGTCGTCGGCGGTGACATAGCCGGTCTCCAGCAGCCGGGAGGTCGGCTCCAGGCCCTGGGCACGCATGTCCTCGGTGTAGGAGGTCAGTTGCAGCGCCTGGGAGACCTTGGGTTTGGCGACGAAGGTCCCTTTGCCCTGGATGCGTTCGAGGCGGCCCTCGACGACCAGTTCCTGGAGCGCCTGGCGGACGGTCGTACGGGAGGTGTCGAATTCCGCGGCGAGGGCGCGTTCCGGTGGAACGGGTGTGCCGGGGGGCAGGGTTTCGGTAATCTCCAGCAAGTGCCGCTTCAGGCGGTAGTACTTGGGAACGCGCGCGGTGCGTGTCGCACCGCCGCCGCTCTCCGCGCTGCCCCCGTCGGTCTCCATGACCCGCCTCTCCGGCTCGTGTCGTGCTGCCGTCACCGGCTCCTCCGTACTTCGCGGCTCACATCGTGGCACGGGTGGGGTCCGCGTGCTCTCATGCAGGTCCGCGCCCGGCAGGTGTCGGTCCGGTAACGGAGCCGACAGCGACTCTTATACACCCTTGACACCCCAAAAGGTCTAGGCCAAGCTGCGGGCACTGGTCTAAACCATTAAAGACCACACCCGGCCTTTAGGGGAGAGCGCAATGAAGCGTGGGCTCATAGCAGCCACCGCAGTCGCGGGAATGCTGGTGGGTGTCGCTGGCTGTGGGTCCAGCGACGACAAGAAGACGGGCGCGGACGGATACAAGGGGCAGAAGCTCACCGTTTGGGTGATGGACGGCTCCAATCCCCCCGAGTGGACCAAGCAGGTCTCCGCGGAATTCAAGAAGAAGACGGGCGCCACCGTCGACTTCAAGGTCCAGCAGTGGAACGGAATCCAGCAGAAGCTGACCACCGCTCTCTCCGAGGACACCCCGCCGGATGTCGTCGAGGTCGGCAACACCCAGACCGCCGCCTACGCCCAGGCCGGTGCCCTCGCCGACCTCGGCGACCTCAAGAAGGAAATCGGCTCCGAATGGAGCGACACCTTCAACAAGGCCGCCATGGTCGACGGAAAGCAGTACGCCCTTCCCTGGTTCGCCGGGAACCGCGTCGTCATGTACAACAAGAAGATCTGGGAGAAGGCGGGCCTCAAGGACACCCCGCAAACCCGCACCGAACTCTTCAAGGCATTCGACACCATCAAGTCGAAGACCGACGCCCAGCCGCTCTACCTCCCCGGCCAGAACTGGTACTTCTTCGACGGCCTCACCATCGGCACCGGCGCCGACCTCGTCAAGAAGGACGGGGACAAGTGGGTCTCCAACCTCGGCGACCCCAAGGTCTCCAAGGCCATGCAGATCTACAAGGACTACATGGCGTTCAGCGACGCCCCCAAGAACAAGGACGAGGCCACCCCGCAGCAGGGCGAGATCTTCGCCAAGGGAAAGACCGGCGCCATCATCGCCATGGGGTACGAGGCGAACGTCGCCATCAAGGCCAATCCGGAGATCAAGGACGACATCGGCTTCTTCACCATTCCCGGTGAGACCAAGGACAAGCCGGAAGGCGTCTTCCTCGGCGGCTCCAACTTCGCCGTCGCCGGCGGCGGCAAGAACCAGGAACTCGCCAAGGAATTCCTGAAGGTCGCCCTCTCCAAGAAGAACGACGCCCAGATGGTCAAGGAATCCGGCTGGACCCCGAAGTCCCCCGCCCTGAACGAGGCCGCCAAGGAGAACCCGGCGGCCGCCGCTGCCGCCCCCGCGGCCGAGAAGTCCGGCGGCACCACGCCCCTCATTCCGCAGTGGGCCGCTGTCGAGAACGTTCCCAACCCGATCAAGAACTACATGACCGCGGTGCTGAACGGAAAGGCCCCCGCCGACGCCGCCAAGGACGTCGAGGCCGATATCAACAAGCGGCTGGCCCAGAAGTAATTCACACACCCGGTTCCGTACGGGGCGGCCCACCCCGGCCCCGTACGGAACCGCGGCACGCGCACCACCGGTCCAGTGGGGAGAAGACGGTCATGGCAGTGCAACTCGACGACGCGGCGACGAACACCGCGCCGCGCCCGGCGAAAGGCGGCGCCCCGCCGGCCCGCCCCGGCACCCGCGGCCGCCGCGCAGCCCCCTATCTGCTGCTGCTCCCGGCACTGGTCGCCACCGCCGTCTTCCTCGGCTGGCCGATGGTGCGCAACGCCATGCTCTCCCTCCAGACCCTCAACATGCGGGAGTTGATCCAGCACCTCACCGTCTGGAACGGCTTCGGGAACTTCACGGAGGTCCTCGGCAGCGAGGAGTTCTGGCGGGTCACCCTCCGCACCATCGTCTTCACGGCCGTCAACGTCGTCCTCATCATGCTGCTGGGCGTCCTCATCGGCCTGCTGCTCGCCCGTCTCGGCAAGAAGATGCGACTGGTCCTCTCCGTCGCCCTCGTCCTGGCCTGGGCCATGCCCGTCATCGCCGCCACCACCGTCTTCCAGTGGCTGTTCGACGCCCGCTACGGCGTCGTCAACTGGCTGCTCGACGCGCTGGGCTGGCACTCCATGGCCCACTACGACTGGATCGGCACCCAGTTCTCCACCTTCTTCGTCGTCACCGTCCTCATCGTCTGGCAGTCCCTGCCCTTCGTCGCCCTCAACCTCTACGCCGCGACGACCACCATCCCCCGCGAGCTGTACGAGGCGGCCCGGATGGACGGCGCGGGCACCTGGAAGGTCTTCACCTCCGTCACCTTCCCCTTCCTCAAGCCGTTCTTCCTCGCGACGACGTTCCTTGAGGTCATCTGGGTCTTCAAGGCGTTCCCGCAGATCTTCGCGATCAACAAGGGCGGCCCCGACCGGCTCACCGAGACCCTGCCGATCTACGCCTTCACCGAGGGCGTCGGCAACCTCCACTTCGGCATGGGCGCCGCGATCTCCCTGCTGACCATCCTCGTGCTGCTCGCCCTGACCGCGTACTACCTGCGCCTGACGCTCACCCAAGAGGAGGACGAGCTGTGAAGCGCTCGCTCGCCGGACGGATCTGGCCCAACGCCACGGCGATCGTGCTCGCCGTCGTCTTCGTCTTCCCCGTCTACTGGATGTTCAGCACGGCCTTCAAGCCGACCGGCGACATCCTCAGCGAGACCCCCGTGTGGTTCCCCCTGCACGGCACCGCCGAGCACTTCGCCACCGCCGTCGGCGCCCCGGACTTCTGGACGCTGGTCGGCAACTCCGTCGTCGTGACCGTGCTCGCCGTCGGCATCTCCCTGGCCATCGCCCTCTGCGCGGCGTTCGCCCTCGTCCGGATGCGTTTCAAGGGCCGCAAGGGCGTCCTGCTCACGTTCATGGTGGCGCAGATGGCGCCCTGGGAGGTCATGGTGATCTCCATCTACCTGATCGTCCGGGACGCGGACATGCTCAACAGCCTGGTTCCGCTGACCTGCTTCTACATGCTGATGGTGCTGCCCTTCACCCTGCTGACCCTGCGCGGCTACGTCGCGGCGGTCCCCAAGGAGCTGGAGGAGTCCGCGATGGTCGACGGCTGCTCGCGCCGCCAGGCGTTCGTCAAGGTCGTCTTCCCCCTCCTCGCCCCCGGGCTGATGGCCACCTCCCTCTTCGGCTTCATCACCGCCTGGAACGAGTTCCCCCTCGTCCTGGTCCTCAACAAGGAGGCGTCCGCCGGCACCCTGCCGCTGTGGCTGTCGCAGTTCCAGAGCCAGTTCGGCGACGACTGGGGCGCCACCATGGCCGCCGCCTCCCTCTTCGCCCTGCCCATCCTGATCCTCTTCCTCTTCCTCCAGCGCAAGGCCGTCGGCGGTCTCACCTCCGGCGCGGTGAAGGGATGACCCGCACCATGACCACCCTCACCCGCGACGCCCTCACCGTCCTCCAGCCCGGCTTCGCCGGCACCACAGCCCCCGACTGGGTGCTGCGCCGGATCGGCGAAGGACTCGCCGCCGTCGCCGTCTTCGGCCGCAATGTGCGCGATCCCGAGCAGCTCGCCGCCCTCACCGCGCGGCTGCGCGCCGAACGCGGGGACCTCCTCGTCGCCATCGACGAGGAGGGCGGCGACGTCACCCGCATCGACGTCCACGGCGGCTCCGCCTTCCCCGGCAACCTCGCCCTCGGCGCCGTCGACGACACCGCCCTCACCCGCGACGTCGCCCACGCCCTCGGCCGGCGGCTCGCCGCCTGCGGCATCAACCTCAACTGGGCCCCCGCCGCCGACGTCAACTCCAACCCCGACAACCCCGTCATCGGCGTCCGCTCCTTCGGCTGTGACCCCGCCCTGGTCGCCCGGCACACCGCCGCCTACGTCGAAGGGCTCCAGGCCGCCGGGGTCGCCGCCTGCACCAAGCACTTCCCCGGCCACGGCGACACCGCCGTCGACTCCCACCACGACCTGCCCCGCATCGACGCCGACCTGGCCACCCTCCACGAGCGGGACCTCGTACCGTTCCGCGCCGCCGTCGCCGCCGGGACCCGGGCCGTGATGAGCGCCCACATCCTCGCCCCGGCCCTCGACGGCAGCCGGCCCGCCACGCTCAGCCGCGCCGCCCTGCACGACCTGCTGCGCGCCCCCGAAGCCGACGGCGGCCTCGGCTTCGACGGCCTGATCGTCACCGACGGCATCGAGATGCGCGCCATCTCCGCCACCTACGGCATCGAACGCGGCAGCGTCCTGGCGATCGCCGCCGGCGCCGACGCGATCTGCGTGGGCGGCGGACTGTGCGACGAGGACACCGTGCTGCGGCTGCGCGACGCCCTGGTCGGCGCCGTCCGCGACGGCACCCTCCCCGAGGAGCGCCTCGCCGATGCCGCCGCCCGGGTACGCGCCCTCGCGGACTGGACCCGGGGGACGGGGACGGACGCCGGGAACACGGACGACGCGGACGCCATCGGGCTGGCCGCCGCCCGGCGCGCGCTGCGGCTCACCGCCCGCGAACCGTTCCTCCCGCTCACCGGGCCCGTGCACGTCGCCTCCTTCACCCCCGCGCGGAACATCGCGGTGGGCAACGAGACCCCCTGGGGCGTCGGCGCCGAACTCACCCGGCTGCTGCCCGGCACCACCACCGCCGTGTGCACCCCCGAGGCCGCCGCCTCCGCGGGCCCCGCGGCGCTCGCCGGCGATCTGCTCACCGCCGCGGGCACGCGCCGCATCGTCGCGGTGGTCCGTGACGCGCACCGCCACCCGTGGATGGCCGAGGCCCTCGACGCCCTGGTCGCGGCCCGCCCCGACACCGTCGTCGTCGAGATGGGCCTGCCCCAGGCACCGCCGCGCGGCGCCCTCCACCTCGCCACCCACGGCGCCGCCCGCATCTGCGGCCGGGCCGCGGCGGAGGCCCTGCTGGGACGGTGAACGACGACCCTCCCGGAACGACGGCGGCCGGGGTGCCCCATGAGGAGCACCCCGGCCGCCGTATGCCCTGCTACAGGCCCTGCCACTTGGGCTTGGCCGCGTACGTGGCGCGGAAGTAGTCGGCGAGCGCGAGCCGGGAGGCCGCCGCCTCGTCGACGACGACCGTGGCGTGCGGGTGCATCTGGAGGGCCGAGGCCGGGACGACGGCCGCCACCGGGCCCTCGACGGCCCGCGCCACGGCCTCCGCCTTGCCCTCCCCGGTGGCCAGCAGCACCAGGTGGCGGGCCTCCAGGATGGTGCCGATGCCCTGGGTGATGACGTGGTGCGGCACCTCCTCGGGGCTGTCGAAGAACCGGGCGTTGTCCACCCGGGTCTGCTCGGTCAGGGTCTTGATGCGGGTGCGGGAGACGAGCGACGAGCAGGGCTCGTTGAAGCCGATGTGGCCGTCCGTGCCGATGCCGAGCAGCTGGAGGTCCACCCCGCCGGCCTCGGCCAGCGCACGGTCGTACGCCTCGCAGGCGGCCCGGACGTCCTGGGCGGTGCCGTCGGGGCCCATGAACGATTCCTCGCTCAGGCCCAGCGGCCCGACGACCTCGCGCAGCACCACCGAACGGTAGGACTCGGGGTGTCCCGCGGGCAGCCCGACGTACTCGTCGAGCTGGCAGACACGGACGCGCGAGGCGTCCACCGCGCCGGCCGCGACCTTGGCCGACAGGGCTTCGTAGACGGGCAACGGGGTCGAGCCGGTGGCTACACCGAGCAGCGCGTCGGGCTTGCGGCGCACCAGGGAGGCGATGGCCTCCGCGATGAGCTCTCCGCCTGCCCTGGCGTCCGGGACGATGACAACTTCCACGCTGGGCCTGCCGTTCTGAAGAATGGTCTCATGTGGTATAGACCAATCTACCAGAGGAGGGTCCGCCCGACGGGGGGCGGCAGGGCAGGGCGGCGCCCCGGGAACGAGGCCGTTCCCGCGGGCGTGGCGGTGGGGGAGAAGGGGGCTTCACGGCCCCAAAAAACACCCGCGGGCCGCGGCGCCGGGACAGGACCCTCAACCTGTCCGGCACCGCAGCCCGGAGCTTCATCGGCCGGTTCATGGGCGGGTGCCTCGAAGTGCGGTCGGGGCAAGGTCCCGTCCCAAAACCGGTCGACCGGAGGCCGCCGCGCAGTCAGGGCAGAGAGCGCCGCCGCCTCGTTCCGCCCCCCTGTGCGGGGGAGGGCGGAGGTCATTCCCCAGCATTGTGGACTAGACCATTCTCCCGTGTCCATGCCCGTGCGGAAAGAACTCGCCGACACCGCGCCGGTAGGCTCGGCAGCGTGCCCTCCATGAACGACCTCGTCCGCCAGCACACCGCTCTGAGCGACTCCGACCTGGAGTGGCTGCATCTGCTGGTCTCGGAATGGCAGCTGCTCTCCGACCTGTCCTTCGCCGACCTCGTGCTGTGGGTGCCCACCCTGGACGGCACACGCTATGTGTCCGTCGCCCAGATGCGGCCCAACACCGGCCCCACCTCCTACCAGGACGACATGGTCGGCCATCTCGTGCCCCGGGGCCGTCGGCCGATGCTGGACTCCGCGCTGGACGAGGGGCGGATCGTCCGCGAGGGTGACCCGGAGTGGCGCGAGGAGGTGCCGGTACGGGTCGAGTCCATCCCGGTGCGCCGGGCGGGCCGCGTCCTCGGGGTGATCGCCCGCAACACCAACCTGCTCACCGTCCGTACGCCCAGCCGCCTCGAACTCACCTACCTCCAGAGCGCCTCCGACCTGGCCCAGATGATCGCCGCAGGAACGTTTCCGTTCCCGGAACAGCAGGTCGACATGGACGCCTCACCGCGCGCCGGCGACGGACTGATCCGCCTCGACGCGGACGGCGTCGTCCAGTACGCGAGCCCCAACGCGCTCTCCGCCTACCACCGCCTCGGCCTCGCCGCCGATCTCGTGGGCCACCACCTCGGCCGCACCACCGCGGAACTCGCGCCCGCCCACGGCCCGGTGGACGAGGCCGTGGTGAAACTCGCCAGCGGCTGGGCGCCGCGGGAGTTCGAGGTGGAAGGGAACGGCGGAGTCATTCAACTGCGCGCCATCCCGCTCAAACCGAAAGGCACCCACAGCGGTTCCCTGGTATTGCTCCGTGACGTCACCGAACTCCGCCGCCGGGAACGCGAACTGATCACCAAGGACGCCACCATCCGGGAGATCCATCACCGGGTGAAGAACAATTTGCAGACCGTCGCCGCGCTGTTGCGGCTGCAATCCCGTCGAATGGATTCCGCGCAGGGGCGCGAGGCGCTCAACGAGGCCGTACGCAGGGTCGGTTCGATCGCGATCGTCCACGAGACGCTGTCCCAGAACCTCGACGAGCGCGTCGCCTTCGACGACATCGCCGACCGGGTGCTGGCCATGGTCGCCGAGATCTCGCCGGGCAAGGTGACCACCCGCCGCACCGGGCGCTTCGGCATCCTCGACGCCGAGGTCGCCACCCCGCTGTCCATGGTGCTCACCGAGATCCTCCAGAACGCCCTGGAGCACGCCTTCGACCAGGACGGACAGGGCGTCGTCGAGGTCGGCGCGGTACGCGGCAGCGGCCGCAGGGACCCGCGGCTGCTGGTCACCGTCCAGGACAACGGGCGCGGTCTGCCCGAGGGCTTCGACCCGCACCGCGCCGGGAACCTGGGGCTCCAGATCGTACGGACCCTGGTGGAGGGGGAGCTGGGCGGCACGTTCGACATGACGCGCGCCCCGGAGGGCGGCACCCGGGTGCTCCTGGACGTCCCCGTCCGCGCGGAACAGCGCTGACCTCGGGCTTTACGCGGACGGAGCCCGGGCAGCAGTAAGCCCCGGACCGGTCGGGTCCGGGGCTCAAAGCTCACGTTGCGTGGGGTACCCCCCATGCCCTGGGCAATGGGGGGAGCATCGGGGGTACTGCGCGCTGCGGCTCGGGGGCCACGGGGCGTCTGGCGTCAGGCGCTGGCGTTGCGCGCCCGGTTGCGAGCCGCACGGCGCTTCATCGCGCGGCGCTCGTCCTCGCTCAGACCACCCCAGACGCCGGAGTCCTGGCCGGACTCCAGCGCCCACTGCAGGCACTGCTCCATGACGGGGCAGCGGCGGCAGACGGCCTTGGCTTCCTCGATCTGCAGGAGCGCAGGACCGGTGTTGCCGATGGGGAAGAACAGCTCGGGGTCTTCCTCGCGGCAAACGGCGCGGTGACGCCAGTCCATGGTTGCTCCATCTCCTGTATGACGGGATCGTCGCTTGTGAATGTGAACGCTTTCACGAATCCCCCCGCAAGGGAAGGCCCGATCTCCAGCTGCGAACTGGTGCGGTCCTGTGGGATGAGGAAGAGGATTCGGGCTCTCAAGGGGGCCGATGAAGCGGCCGTCCCGATCGCCATGAAGAGACTCGCAAACCTCGGCGACGGATACAACCCCTTCTGGAAAGTTTTTTTGATTCCTTGGTGTCGCCTAGGTCACAGCCGTAATTCTAGGGGGTGGAAGTCTGGCTAAACGTTCGACTGGAAGGACTTTCGCGGGTACCGCTCACACAATCACACGCAGTGCACGGCGTACGCCTGTGAACGTCACACTCGTCCGCAGTCCCAGATGGTCACCGTCCATCTGGAACGGCAGTGGCACCTGGGAATGCAAGGTGAAGTCCGTCAGGTCGTGCAGCGCCACCGCGTGCTTGCCGCGCGGGCCGTGCTCGGGCGTGGACCGCAGCAGCTGGGTCGCGTACCGCGTCACCGCGGTCGTGGACATCCGGGACAGACCGAACACGTCCAGCGCGTCGTCGAAGGACGCCTCCGGCGACGGGTACAGCGGCCGGTTGCCCAGATACGTCCACGGGGCGGTGTTGGAGATTATCGCCATCACCAGGTGCTCGACGGCCTCCGTGTCGCCGGGCCGCTCCAGGGTGATGGAGCCTGTCCTGCGGTTGCCCTCGCCCAGGAACTGCCGCACGACCTGCCGCACGTACAGCGCGTGCGTCGAGCGCTTGCCGCGCTCACGCTGCTGCTCGACACGCCCGACGACCCCCGCGTCGAACCCGAAGCCGGCGCAGAAGGTGAACCACCGGCCCGGCACCCCCTCGTCCGCGCTGCCCTCCGTGCCCGCGGCCCGCCCCAGGCCCACCGTCCGCTCACTGCCGTCCCGCAGCGCGTCCAGCAGCGCGCCCGTGGCCTCCACGACGTCGTTGGGAAGGCCCAGCGCGCGGGCGAAGACATTGGTCGACCCGCCCGGGACCACCGCGAGGCGGGGATGCGCGTCCGGGTCCGGTCCGTGCGCCAGCAGACCGTTGACGACCTCGTTGACCGTGCCGTCACCGCCGAGCGCCACCACCAGCTCGATCGCGCCGCTCTCCGCCGCCTGCCGGGCCAGGTCCTGCGCGTGGCCCCGGTAGCGGGTCTCCGCCACATCCAGCTTCAGATCGCTGGCCAGCGCGTGGGTGAGGACCTCACGGGTCCGCGCACTGGTGGTGGTGGCTGCGGGGTTGACCACGAGAAGTGCGCGCATGGAAGCAGCGTACCTACCTGCGGGTACCGCCCCGCACGCCCCCGCCTCCTCTCCGGCCCGGTACGCGGCCCCGCGCACCGATACCCTGCTGGGGTGAGCAGCAAGCAGAAGCAGTCCCCGACCCCCGCAGCCGCGGACCCGGCGGAGCACCGGCGCCGGCCGGGCAGGCTCACCGCGGCCGCCGTCCTCACCGCGATCGAAGGGCTGGCCCTGGCGGCGCTGGGCGTCTCCCTGCTCGTCCTGGGCGTCGCCGGGTCGCCGGACAGCCCCCGGCAGGCGGAGACCGGCGGGCTGACCGTCATCGGCCTCGCCGCGCTGCCGCTGCTCGCCGCGCGCGGGCTGTGGCTGCTGCGCCGCTGGAGCCGCGGCCCCTCACTGATCACCCAGATCATGGCGCTGCCCGTCGCCTGGACGCTGGTCAGCGGCGGCGGGGCGCTGATCCCCGCCGGTATCGCGCTCGCCGTCGTCGCCGTCGTCGTCCTCGTCCTGCTCGTCAACCCGACGGCGACCGAGGCGCTGGGCATCGGGCCCGCCGGCGCGGAGGCGGGCGGCAAGAAGTAGGGGCGGGGCCCCCGCGGACCCCGCCCCGTCTCACTCCTCGACCAGCAGCCTCTCGCGCAGCTGGGCCAGGGTGCGGGCCAGCAGGCGGGAGACATGCATCTGGGAGATGCCGACCTCCTGCGCGATCTGCGACTGGGTCATGTTGCCGAAGAAGCGCAGCAGCAGGATCTTCTTCTCGCGCGGCGGAAGATCCTCCAGCAGCGGCTTGAGGGACTCGCGGTACTCGACGCCCTCCAGCGCCTCGTCCTCGGCGCCCAGGGTGTCGGCGACCGCCGGGGACTCGTCGTCGGTGTCCGGGACGTCCAGCGACAGCGTGCTGTACGCGTTGGCCGACTCCAGCCCCTCCAGCACCTCCTCCTCGGAGAGCGCCAGATGCTCGGCCAGCTCGTGGACCGTGGGGGAGCGGCCGTGCCGCTGGGACAGCTCCGCGGTCGCCGTGGTCAGCGACAGCCGCAGCTCCTGGAGGCGCCGCGGCACCCGCACCGCCCAGCCCTTGTCACGGAAGTGCCGCTTGATCTCCCCGACGACCGTGGGTGTGGCGTACGTGGAGAACTCCACCCCGCGCTCCGGGTCGAAGCGGTCGACGGACTTGATCAGACCGATCGTGGCGACCTGGGTGAGGTCGTCCAGCGGCTCACCGCGGTTGCGGAACCGCCGGGCCAGATGCTCCACCAGCGGCAGATGCATCCGCACCAGGGTGTTGCGCAGCTCCGCGCGCTCCGGGGAGCCGTCGGGCAGGGCGCGCAGCTCGTGGAACATCTCCCGGGCGCGGTCGCGGTCCGGCGCGCCCGGGTCGGCGGGGCGCCGCGCGTCCCGGGGGGCGTGCGGCTCGTGCGGGTCCGGTGGTGTGCCGGGGCGTCCGGCGTCCTGCCGTTGCCCCGGCTTCCCCTGCTGCTCGCTGTCCATGTGGTCCGCCCGCTCTGCCCGCTCCGCCGCGGCCGGCCGGCCACCGCGGTCCTCCACGTCCACCGGACGCGGCCGGGCATGCTGATCGGGGATGGCCGCCCCGGGCGCCATCCGCACGCCGCGTTCGAGATCTTTCACGGAGCCCCCTGTTCGGTCATGCCGGTCCGGGACCGGCGCCGCGCTCCTTGTACAGACTGATGGTGACCGTGCGGTCCTCGGCGACATCGGAGCCGACCTTGCCGGCGAGCGCGGAGAGCACCGTCCACGCGAAGGTGTCGCGCTCGGGCGCGCGCCCGTCGGTCGTCGGCGCCGACACCGTCACCTGCAACGCGTCGTCGATGAGCCGGAAGACGCAGCTGAGGACGGAGCCGGGGACGGCCTGTTGCAGGAGGATCGCGCACGCCTCGTCGACGGCGATGCGCAGGTCCTCGATCTCGTCGAGGGTGAAGTCCAAACGGGCTGCGAGACCGGCCGTCGCCGTACGCAGCACGGACAGGTAGGCACCCGCAGCCGGCAGACGGACTTCCACGAAGTCCTGAGTCCCGGGTTCGCCTGCGATCTGGGACACCCTCACCTCCAAGGTGGCACACGCTGTTCGAGCTGGAATGCGTGAATTTCGCGTTGGTTCGGCATGCCTGGGCCGACCGCCCCCGGACGAGAGGAGAACGATTCGGCACCGCGCATGGTTCGGCTGTGACGCTATCGCGATCGGCGGGCCGGTGTCGCCCGGAAGAATGACGGCTGCCCCCCGGACGGCGCCCGGACCCCCGGCCCTTCGCGACACACGTCGTCACCGATTGTAGATCCATGTATGCGCAACGTGGCTAGGGTCTGTCGCCAAACTCCCGCTGCCGATCCGGAAGTTTCGAGGCCGGGGGAGGGGGACGACCGGTCCGGGAGCCGGGGCGTTTCCCGCGCGGGCGGTCACGCTCCGTCGGCATGCGCGGTGTCGGCGAGCCTCTGGAGGTCCTTACCGCTGAGGCGGTGGACGGTCCACTCGTCCATGGGCCGGGCGCCGAGTGAGCGGTAGAAGCCGATCGCGGGCTCGTTCCAGTCCAGGACCGACCACTCGAAGCGTTCGTAGCCGCGCTCCACGCAGATGCGGGCGAGGGCGGCGAGGAGGGCCTTGCCGTGGCCGCCGCCGCGGGCCTGGGGGCGGACGTAGAGGTCCTCCAGGTACACGCCGTGTGTGCCCGTCCAGGTCGAGAAGTTGCGGAACCACAGGGCGAAGCCCACGGGGGCGCCGTCCTCCTCCGCGATCAGTGCGAAGGCGGCCGGGTGCGTGCCGAACAGGGCCTCGTGCAGCTGGTCCTCGGTGGCGCGCGCGGAGTCCAGGGCTTTCTCGTAGGCGGCCAGTTCGCGGATCATGGTGAGGATCGCGGGGACATCGGCGGAGGTGGCTTCGCGGATCATGCGATCAGGCTAGGGCCTGTCGCCGTGCCGCGGCCCCGGGCGGTCAGACCAGGCGCTGGTCGGCGTAGCACCAGCGCCAGGACTCGCCCGGCTCGAACGATCGCATCACCGCGTGCCCCGTCTCGTCCCAGTGCGCGGTCGCGTGCCGGTACGGGGAGGAATCGCAGCAGCCCACATGGCCGCAGACCAGGCAGAGCCGCAGCTGCACGGGGTGGCTGCCGACCGCCAGGCACTCGGGGCAGGTGTCGCTCAGCGCGGCGGGCTCGGCGCGCGGCAGACCCGCCAGATGCGTGCACTCGCTCATACCGGCCAGGTTAGATCGCCGGGGCGGGCGGCGGAGCGCGCCCGGCGGTGACGGCGCACGGGGCGCCGGCCGGCGGAAGGAGAACGGGCGGACGATGAGCGGACACGGACAAGGGGGCGGCGGGCCATGGACGTGATGCCGCTGCTGCTCCTGGTGGCGGGGAGCGCGGGCGTCGCCGGGCTGGCACGGCGCACCCCGGTGCCCGCGCCGCTGCTGCTGGTCGCCGCGGGCCTCGCGGCCTCCTACGTACCGGGCGTCCCGGACTACACCCTCGACCCGCACATCGTCCTGCCGCTGGTCCTGCCGCCGCTGCTGCACACCGCGGCGCTGGAGAGCTCCTACCTGGACCTGCGGGCCAATGTGCGGCCGGTGGCGCTGCTGTCGGTCGGCTACGTCCTCTTCGCGACCGTCGTCGTGGGATATCTCGCGTACCTGGTCGTCCCGGGGCTGCCGCTGACGTCCGCGCTGGTGCTGGGCGCGGTCGTCGCCCCGCCCGACGCCGTCGCGGCCACCGCCATCGCCCGCAGGCTCGGGCTGCCGCACCGGATCACCACCATCCTCCAGGGCGAGTCGCTGGTGAACGACGCCACCGCGATCACCGCGTACAAGGTCGCCGTGGCCGCCGCCGTCGGGGCGGGCGCCACCTGGGGCGACGGCGTCAAGGAGTTCGCCCTGGCGTCGCTGGGCGGTATCGGCGCGGGGCTGGTCCTGATGGTGCCGCTGCACTGGCTGCGCCTGCGGCTGCGCGAGTCGGCGCTGCTGGAGAACACCCTCTCGCTGCTCATCCCGTTCGTGGCGTACGCGGTCGCCGAGCAGTTCGGGGCGTCCGGTGTGCTCGCCGTCGTCGTGGTGGGCCTCTACCTGGGGCACCGGTCCTGGCAGGTCGACTTCGAGACCCGGCTCCAGGAGGGGGCGGTCTGGAAGATGGTCTCCTTCGTGCTGGAGTCCGCGGTCTTCGCGCTGATCGGGCTGCAACTGCCGGTGGTGCTGGGGGACCTGGGGGGCATCGGGGGCGGGCGGGCCGCCCGGTACGCGGTGGTGGTGTTCGCGGTGGTGGTGGCCGCCCGGTTCGTGTGGGTCTTCCCCGCCACCTATCTGCCGCGTCTGCTGTCGGCCCGCGTCCGCGCCCGCGAACCGGACACGACGTGGGCCGCGCCCGTGGTCGTCGGCTGGGCGGGGATGCGCGGGGTGGTGTCGCTGGCCATCGCCTTCTCCGTCCCCGCGACCACGCACGACGGGGCGCCCTTCCCCGCCCGTGACCTGGTGCTCTTCCTGACCTTCAGCACCGTCATCGGCACCCTCGTCGTCCAGGGGCTGACCCTGCCCCCGCTGATCCGCGCCCTGAAGCTGCCCGGACGCGACACCCGGGCCGAGACGCTCGCCGAGGCCCAGGCGCAGAACGAGGCGTCGGGCGCCGCCGAGGCCCGCCTCGAAGCGCTGCTCGCCGATCCGCGCAACACCCTGCCCGGCCCCCTCGCCGACCGGCTCCGTACCGTCCTCGAACGGCGTCGCAACGCCGTCTGGGAGCGGCTGGGCACCGTCAACGAGCTGACCGGCGAATCGGCCGACGAGACCTACCGGCGGTTGACCCGTGAGGTGATCGACGCCGAGCGGCGGGTCTTCGTGCGGCTGCGCGACGAGCGGCGGATCGACGACGAGATGCTGCGGACGCTGCTGCGCCGGCTCGACCTGGAGGAGGCGGCGGCCCACCGGGAGGGCGCCGAATGAGACCGGGCGCTCAGGGCGTTCCGGTGATCACCGCGGCGACGGCGCTGCCCCGGGGGAAGGCGCCCTCGTCCGCCAGCGTCGCCAGGCCCAGCAGCATCTTGGCGACGTAGGTCCGCTCCACCGGCAGGCCGTTGCGGTCCTCGAAAGCGGCGGCGAAGGCGTCGAGGGCGGGGGTGCGCCGGGCGAAGCCCCCGCAGTGGAAACGGTCCTCCAGCCGCCAGTCGCCGCGCGGCCCGCCGAACGCGGCGCGCTGGAGCCTGCCGATCTCCTCGTGGAGGAAGTGCGGGCTGCCGCCCCTGAGCACCGGGAAGCCGAGCGCCCGCTGCCCCGGGGCGAGGCCGGCGGCCAGGCCGGCCAGCGTGCCGCCGGTGCCGCAGGCCACCGCCGCGGTGTCCGCGACGCCCCGCAGCTCCCGGCCCAGTTCCGTACAGCCCCGCGCGGCCGCCGCGTTGCTGCCGCCCTCGGGTATCGCGAGGAACGCGCCGAAGCGGTCGTGGAGGGCGGCCAGCAGCTCCGGGTCGTCCTTGCGGCGGTAGGTGGCCCGGTCGACGAAGTGCAGCCGCATCCCGTCGGCGGCGCAGCGGGCCAGTGACGGGTTGAGCGGGGCGTGCGCCAGTTCGTCGCCCCGGACGACGCCGATCGTGGTGAGGTCGAGCAGCCGGCCGGCGGCCGCGGTGGCGCGCAGATGGTTGGAGTACGCGCCGCCGAAGGTGAGCAGGGTGCGCCGGCCCGCTTCCGTGGCGGCCCGCAGGTTCGGCGCCAGCTTGCGCCACTTGTTGCCGGGCAGGTCCGGGTGGATCAGGTCGTCCCGCTTGAGGAGCAGCCGTACGCCGTGACGGTCGAAGGCCGCGTCCCGGGCCTCCTGGAGCGGTGAGGGCAGGCGCGGGCCGAGGCCGTCGAGCGGGGCGGCGAGGGCGGGGTCGGTGCGGGTCACGCGTCCATTGTCGCGGGACCCGCACCGCCGCCTCGGGCCGGTCAGTCGCGCAGGAAGCCGTCGCCGTGGGCCGCGATGTGGGCCTCCAGCGCGCCCAGCGCGTTCCGCGTGGCCTCGGCGGAGCCCTGACCGCGCTGCTCGCGGTAGTACGCGGCGCCCAGCTTGCGCAGCAGGTCGGCGCCCGCCCGCTGCTGCTGCACCTCGTCGAGCTTCTCCTTCCCCTGCGACAGTGCCTGCTGTGCCTGCTCCTTGGCGCGGTCGAAGAACCCGGCCATGTGCCACCTCCGTGCGGTCGGTCTCGTACGGGGACAACGGCCCGGCCCCGCCGCCCGGTTCCCGTTCCGGGATCTTCCCGTGCCAGGCTGGACCCGTGGCGGACGACGGCGACCAGGGCACCCCGGCGGGCGGCTACCGCGAGCGGCCCTCCCGGCTGCCCGGCGCGGTGCTGTGGACGACCACCAGCCGCCCGGGGGCCGGGCCAGTGCTGCCCGAC
>NZ_JCANQV010000045.1:0-27497 GCF_059553635.1 Candidatus Streptomyces philanthi | reverse complement strand
GCTGACGGACGGTCTGGAGTCGGCCGCGGCGCTGGCGGTGCGGTGCGCCGCCGAGGCCCCGGGGCTGCGGGCGCTGACGGTGGACGCGCTGCCGTACCACGAGGCGGGCGCCTCGGCGGCCGAGGAGCTGGCGTGCTCGCTGGCCACCGGGGTCGCGTATCTGCGGGCGCTGACGGACGCGGGGATGGGCGTCGAGGACGCCTGCGCCCAGCTGGAGTTCCGTTACGCGGCGACCGCGGACCAGTTCCTGACCATCGCCACCCTGCGGGCCGCGCGCCGGCTGTGGGCGCGGGTCGCGGAGGTGTGCGGCGCGGCGCCGGCGGCGCGGGCGCAGCGTCAGCACGCGGTGACATCCCCGGTGATGATGACCCGCCGGGACCCGTGGGTGAACATGCTGCGGACCACGGTCGCGGGGCTGGCGGCCGGTGTCGGCGGCGCGGACGCGGTGACGGTGCTGCCGTTCGACACGGCGGTGGGGGCGCCGGACGCCTTCGCCCGCCGGATCGCCCGCAACACCCAGTCGATCCTGCTGGAGGAGTCGCATCTGGCGCGGGTGATCGACCCGGCGGGCGGCTCGTGGTACGTGGAGTCGCTGACGGACGAGCTGGCGCGGACGGCCTGGGCGTACTTCCAGGAGATCGAGGCCGGGGGCGGCCAGGCCGCCGCGCTGCGCTCCGGGGCGGTCCGGGAGCGGCTGGCGGAGACCTGGCGGCGCCGCTCCGCGGCTCTCGCCACCCGCCGCGAACCGATCACCGGCGTCAGCGAGTTCCCGCATCTGGCGGAGAAGCCGCTGGAGCGCGAGGCGGCGCCGGCCCCGGCGGGCGGCGGGCTGCCGCGGGTGCGCCGGGACGACGCGTACGAGGCGCTGCGGGCGCGGTCCGACACACGTCTGGCGTCGGCCGGCGTACGCCCGAAGGTGTTCCTGGCGGCGCTGGGCCCGGTGGCCTCGCACACCGCGCGGGTGGCGTTCGCCGCCAATCTCTTCCAGGCGGGCGGTATCGAGCCGGTGCGGGAGGACGGCCCGGTGGACGCCGGGTCGGTGGCGGAGGCGTTCGCGCGCAGCGGGGCGTCCGTCGCGTGCCTGTGCGCGAGTGACGCGGTGTACGCGGAGGAGGCCGCGCCGGTGGCGGCCGCGCTGAAGGCGGCGGGTGCGCTGCGGGTCCTGGTCGCGGGGCGGCCGGGCGAACGGCGGGAGGACTTCGTACGGGCCGGCGTCGACACGTTCGTGTTCGCGGGCTGCGACGCGGTCGAGGTGCTGTCCTCGGCCCTTGACGTCATGGAGGTGGCGTGATGGAGGAGACGACGCGGCGGGCGGGCGCCGTCCCCGACTTCAGCGGCGTGGAGCTGGGCCCGGTGGCGGGCGGCGGGGACGCCGGGGCGTGGGCCGAGGCCGTCCGGGAGTCCACCGGCAAGGACGCCGGCGAGCTGACGTGGGAGACCCCCGAGGGCATCGGCGTCAAGCCGCTGTACACCGCCGACGACCTCGACGGCCTGGACTTCCTGCGCACCTACCCGGGCATCACGCCGTATCTGCGCGGCCCGTACCCGACGATGTACGTCAACCAGCCGTGGACGATCCGCCAGTACGCGGGCTTCTCCACGGCCGAGGAGTCCAACGCGTTCTACCGGCGCAATCTCGCCGCCGGGCAGAAGGGCCTGTCGGTCGCCTTCGACCTGCCCACGCACCGCGGGTACGACAGCGACCATCCGCGGGTGACGGGCGATGTCGGCATGGCGGGGGTGGCGATCGACTCGATCTACGACATGCGGCAGCTGTTCGAGGGCATCCCGCTGGACCGGATGACGGTGTCGATGACGATGAACGGCGCGGTGCTGCCCGTGCTGGCGCTGTACATCGTGGCCGCGGAGGAGCAGGGCGTACCGCCCGAGAAGCTGGCCGGGACCATCCAGAACGACATCCTCAAGGAGTTCATGGTCCGCAACACCTACATCTATCCGCCGCAGCCGTCGATGCGGATCATCTCCGACATCTTCGCGTACACCTCGCAGCGGATGCCGCGCTACAACTCCATCTCGATCTCGGGGTACCACATCCAGGAGGCGGGCGCGACGGCCGACCTGGAGCTGGCGTACACCCTGGCGGACGGGGTGGAGTACCTGCGGGCCGGCCTGGCGGCGGGGATGGACGTGGACGCGTTCGCGCCGCGTCTGTCGTTCTTCTGGGCGATCGGCATGAACTTCTTCATGGAGATCGCCAAGCTGCGGGCGGCGCGGCTGCTGTGGGCGCGGCTGGTGCGGCAGTTCGACCCGAAGAACCCCAAGTCGCTGTCGCTGCGGACGCATTCGCAGACGTCGGGCTGGTCGCTGACCGCGCAGGACGTGTTCAACAACGTCACCCGTACCTGTGTGGAGGCGATGGCCGCCACCCAGGGGCACACGCAGTCGCTGCACACCAACGCGCTGGACGAGGCGCTGGCCCTGCCCACCGACTTCTCCGCGCGGATCGCCCGCAACACCCAGCTGTTCCTCCAGCAGGAGTCGGGCACCTGCCGGGTCATCGACCCGTGGGGCGGCAGTGCGTACGTGGAGCGGCTCACCCATGATCTGGCGCGCCGGGCCTGGCAGCACATCGAGGAGGTGGAGGCGGCCGGCGGGATGGCGAAGGCGATCGACGCGGGCATCCCGAAGCTGCGGGTGGAGGAGGCCGCGGCCCGTACCCAGGCGCGGATCGACTCGGGCCGGCAGGCGCTGATCGGTGTCAACAAGTACCGGGTGGACAGCGACGAGGAGATCGAGGTCCTCAAGGTCGACAACTCGTCGGTGCGGGCCCAGCAGATCGAGAAGCTGAAGCGGCTGCGCGCCGAGCGCGACGAGGCGGCCTGCCGGGACGCGCTGCGGGCGCTGACCGCGGCGGCCGCTTCCGGTCCCGGGCAGGGCCTGGAGGGCAATCTGCTGGCGCTGGCGGTGGACGCGGCGCGGGCGAAGGCGACGGTCGGGGAGATCTCGGACGCCCTGGAGTCGGTGTACGGCCGGCACTCGGGCCAGATCCGTACGATCTCCGGTGTGTACCGAGACGAGGCGGGCCCCTCCTCGGGTGTGGAGCGCACCCGGGCGCTGGTGGCCGAGTTCGAGCGCGCCGAGGGGCGCAGGCCGCGCATCCTGGTGGCCAAGATGGGCCAGGACGGCCATGACCGCGGGCAGAAGGTGATCGCGACGGCCTTCGCCGACCTGGGCTTCGACGTGGACGTCGGCCCGCTGTTCCAGACGCCGGCGGAGGTGGCCCGGCAGGCGGTGGAGGCGGACGTCCACATCGTCGGGGTGTCGTCGCTGGCGGCGGGGCATCTGACGCTGGTGCCGGCGCTGCGCGAGGCGCTGGCGGAGCAGGAGCGGGAGGACATCACGATCGTGGTGGGCGGGGTGATCCCGCCGCAGGACGTCCCGGTGCTGCGGGAGATGGGGGCCGCGGCGGTGTTCCCCCCGGGCACGGTGATCCCCGACGCGGCGCACGACCTGGTGCGGGACCTCGCGCGGGCCCTCGGCCACGCGCTGTGAGCCGGGGCGTGTCATGGCGGTGACGATCGATGTCGCGCGGTACGCGGAGGGGGTGCGCGCGGGCTCCCGGGCCTGGATCGCCCGCGCGGTCACCCTGGTGGAGTCGACCCGTGCCGATCACCGGGAGGCGGCGCAGCGGCTGCTGGTGGAGCTGCTGCCGCACGCGGGGGCGGCACGCCGGGTGGGGATCAGCGGGGTGCCGGGGGTCGGGAAGTCGACCTTCATCGACGCGCTGGGCACGTCGCTGACCGGTGCGGGGCACCGGGTGGCGGTGCTGGCCGTCGACCCGTCGTCGACCCGTACGGGCGGTTCCATCCTGGGCGACAAGACCCGGATGGAGCGGCTGGCGACGGACCCGGGGGCGTTCGTCCGTCCCTCCCCCACGTCCGGGACGCTGGGCGGGGTGGCGCGGGCGACCCGTGAGTCGATCGTGGTGATGGAGGCGGCGGGTTATGACGTCGTCCTGGTGGAGACGGTCGGTGTCGGCCAGTCGGAGACCACCGTCGCCCAGATGGTCGACACGTTCCTGCTGCTGACCCTGGCCCGTACCGGCGACCAGCTCCAGGGCATCAAGAAGGGTGTGCTGGAGCTCGCGGACCTGGTGGCGGTGAACAAGGCGGACGGTCCGCACGAGCGGGACGCGCGGGCGGCGGCCCGTGAGCTGTCGGGGGCGCTGCGGCTGATGCAGCCGCCGGACGCCGTCTGGACGCCTCCGGTGCTGACGTGCAGCGCCCGTGAGGGGACGGGCCTTGAGGCGGTGTGGGAGCGCGTCGAGCAGCACCGTGCGCTGCTGGAGTCGAGCGGGGCGCTGGCGGAGCGGCGGCGGGCACAGCAGGTGGACTGGGCGTGGACGATGGTCCGCGAGCAGCTTCTGGACCGGCTGCGGGCCCATCCGGAGGTGTGCCGGCTGGCGCCGGAGGTCGAGGCGGCGGTCCGCGCCGGGACGATCACGGCGACGATGGCCGCCGAGCGGCTGCTGGCGGCGTTCGGCCCGGCGGAGGGGTGACGCCGGGGCGTTGACGCGGGGGGCTTGACGCGGGGCCGGGGGTCTCCCGGCGGCGCCGTGTGCGGCGGACGGCCCGGCGCGGTGCGGCCGGTGCCCTCCGTGGTCAGCCGCGGGGGGCCGAGACCGTGGCCCAGACGGTCTTGCCGGTGCTGTCGGGTGTCGTCCAGCCCCAGGCGTCGCTGAGTTCGTCGACGATGCGCAGGCCGCGGCCGGACTCGGCGAACGGGTCGGCGGGGGCCATCACCGGCGTCGCGGCGCCGCCGTCGGAGACGGCGCAGAGCACACTGCTGCCCTGCCGGGTCAGCGCCAGCCAGGCAGGGCAGTAGGGGCGCGGTTCCGGGGCCGCGACGCGCGGGGTCCCGGCGTTCCGTATGCCGTACCGCAGGGCGTTGCTGACGAGTTCGGAGACGACGAGGGCGGCGTCGTCGGCGAGGGCCGCGCACATCCGCCAGCCCTCCAGGGTGGCGCGGGTGAAGCGGCGGGCCTCGGCGACGGTGCGGCCGGAGGCGCTGAGCGCGCAGGCCGCGAAGCCGTCCGGTTCCGGCAACCACCAGCCTTCGTCGCGGGGTTCCTCCCGGAGGGCACGGTGCACGGTCTCTGCCGGATGTGTCGTCATCACGATCTCCGCGAAGGGGATTTCGGGTCTGGGAACTGTTGCGTGTGACAGCTAATATCCTCGTCAGCCGTCCGCTGCTGCAAGTGCATCTGCAATTACATCGGTAAGGACGGTGGCTCAGGGGCTTGTTCACGCCAATGTGCGGACGGGCCCGGAATCGTCCGGGGGCGAGGGCCCCCAGCAAGGAGCGGTCGAGATGGAGTCGGTGCCCAACGGCATAGCGGCGACCCGCATCGAGAACGTCGAGTGGCGCAAGAGCGGCCGCAGCAACCCCAGCGGCAACTGTGTTGAGCTGGCGGTCCTCGCGGACGGCCAGGTCGCGGTGCGCAACTCCCGTCATGTGACGGGGCCGGCCCTCGTCTACACCCACGACGAGATGGTGGCCTTCGTCCAGGGCGCCAAGGACGGGGACTTCGACGATCTGGTGGGGCTGAGGTAGCGCCCGGCCGGTCCTGTCCGGCGCATATGACGCGCGGATAGTCGGTCCACTGTACGGATCCGGAACCTGGTGGGGCACTGGGCGCTCGCCCGACCATCCAGGGAGTCAGAAATGATCGCCGCGCAGCCGAGCCGGGAACCCTCCCTGCGCCACTATCTGGAGCACCCGCGCGGCGGGCCGACGGTGCTGCGCATCGTGCTCGGCACCCAGCTGCGACGGCTTCGCGAGAAGGCCGGCATCACACGTGAGGCCGCCGGGGACGCCATCCGCGGCTCCCACGCCAAGATCAGCCGTCTCGAACTGGGCCGGGTGAGCTGCAAGGAACGCGATGTCGCCGACCTGCTGACGCTCTACCACGTCACGGACGAGCGGGAGCGGGCCGACTTCCTCGCGCTCGCCCGGCGGACCAGCACCCCGGGCTGGTGGCACCAGTACAACGACGTACTGCCCGGCTGGTTCGAGACGCACATAGGTCTGGAGGAGGCCGCCTCGGTCATCCGCACCTACGAGGTGCAGTTCGTACCGGGGCTGCTGCAGACAGCGGACTACGCCCGCGCGGTGGCGCGGCTGGGGCATCCGCGGGCGTCGGCCGACGACGTCGAGAAGCGGGTCGCGCTGCGGATGCGGCGGAAGCAGTTGCTGACGGCGCCGCACGCGCCCCGGTTGTGGGCGGTGATGGACGAGGCGTCGCTGCGGCGCCCGCTGGGCGGGGCCGAGATCATGGCCGGTCAGTTGCGGCATCTGCTGGAGCTGGCCGAACTGCCCAATGTCACGCTCCAGATCGCGCCGTTCAGTCTCGGCGGTCTCGCGGCGGCGGGCGGTCCGATCACGATCCTGCGGTTCCTGGAGCCGGACCTGCCCGACATCGTCTACCTGGAACAGCTGACCAGTGCGCTGTACCTCGACAAGCGCGACGACGTCGACCACTACCTGGCGGTCATGGACCGGCTGAGCGCGCAGGCGGACGCGCCGCGCGCGTCGCTGGCGCTGCTGGAGAAGATGCTCGCGGAACTGCGCTAGCGGTGCCGAACGCGCGGGGCGGGGCCCTGTGGGGTCCGCCCCGCGCTTCGTCCGTGCGCCCCTCCGGGCAGGAGGAGGGTCACGGAGTCCTCAGGGCTTGCGGGCCACGCCGCCGTACTCGATCCACTCCATGGTCAGCTGCTTGGGGCCGATGTCCGCGTCCGGCAGCCAGGTCGAGACCTCGACGAGGCCGGGCTCCAGGATCTCCAGGCCGTCCAGGTAGGAGGCCAGTTCGCGCTCGGTGCGGACGCGGCCCCACTGCCCTTCCGTGCTGACCCGCATGAACTCGGTGACGAAGTCCCGGGTCGCCCGGTCCTCGCTGACGAGCTGGCACACCACGAGGAAGCTGCCGGGCACCAGGCGGTCGGCGACCCGGCGTACGAGGGCGGCGGGGTCGTCCTCGTCGGTGATGCAGTGCAGCACCGAGACGAAGAGGGCCGCGACCGGCTCGTCGAGGTTGATCAGACGTCGGACCTCCGGGCTGTCGAAGATGCCCTCGGTGTCCCGCATGTCGGCCTGGATGACCGCGGTGTTCTCGTTCTCCTCCAGCAGCGCGCGGCCGTGGGCCAGCACGATGGGGTCGTTGTCGATGTAGACGACACGGGAGGAGGGGTCGACGGCCTGGGCGACCTCGTGGACGTTGTCCTGGGTGGGCAGGCCGGAGCCGTGGTCGAGGAACTGGCGGATGCCGTGCTCCTGGGCCAGCCAGCGCACCGCCCGGCGCAGGAAGCGGCGGTTGTTGACCGCCAGCACACCGGTGCTGGGGACGACCTTGCTCAGCTCCTCGCAGGCTTCCCGGTCGACGGCGTAGTTGTCCTTGCCGCCGAGGTAGTAGTCGTACATCCGGGCCACGCTCGGGACGCTGACGTCGACCACGCTGGACAGCGGCTTCGGTTCCTGGCTCATTGCACATGTATCCCGTCGTGACGGCACCACCGGCATGGAGCTGCGCCCCCGTTCTTCGACGGCCGGGCGCGCCGGGTTCACGGTTCAACATACCCACTGATCAGCGGTTGTTGCAGGTGGCAGGGGCAGTCAATTGCGCACACCGCCCGCGTCCCCGGACGGGCGGTGTGCGCGGCCCCCCGGAGCGGGTACGGGCAAATCAGGCCAACGGCACGCAACTCCCCGCCATCGGAACTCCCCTCCGGCGCCGGAGGGTTGGCCGGATGCGGTACGAACCCTGGTACGCCCGTGGCCCGGAGAGGTAGAAGGGGCGGATGGAGACAGAGACGAGTGGACCGACGGTCGAGGAGATGGTGCGGGCCAACGAGGCGAACTGGGACGCCCGTACGCCCGTCCATGTGGCCAGCGCCTTCTACGGGCTGAACGGCACGCGGACCGCGGAGGACTGGTTCGCGCCCTTCGAGTGGGAGGACCTGGGAGGTCTCGAAGGGCGGGACGTCCTGCACCTCCAGTGCCATCTGGGCACGGAGACCGCGGCGTTCGCCGACCGGGGCGCACGGACGGTGGGCCTGGACATCTCGGGGGCCGCCGTCGCCGAGGCGCGCCGGCTGGCCGCCGAGGGCGGGCGGCGGATGGAGTTCGTCCGCTCCGACGTCCACCGGGCGGGCGAGGCGCTGGACGGGCGGCGGTTCGACGTGGTCTACACGGGCAAGGGGGCGCTGTGCTACCTCCCGGACCTGCCCCGCTGGGCCCGTGTCGTCCATGGACTGCTGCGGCCGGGCGGCACCCTGTACCTGGTGGAGTTCCACCCGCTGCTGGACTCGCTGGGCCTGTCCGCCGACCCCGCCTTGCCGGAGCACCAGCAACTCCTTCTGCGTCACGACTACATGGCGGGCCGCGGGCCGCTGCGCAGCGACGCGCCCGTCACCTACACCGACGGGCCGGCGCTCGACGGCGCGACGACGTGCTACGAGTGGCGGCACGGCCTCGGTGAGGTGGTCTCGGCGCTGGTCGGGGCGGGGCTGCGGATCGATCTGCTGCGGGAGACGGACCGGGTGCCGTGGCGCCGCTTCGAGGAGATGGTGCCGGCGGAGAACGGCTGGTGGCGGCTGCCCCCGGAGCGGCCGATCGTCCCGATGCTGTACGCGCTGCGCGCGGTGCGGCCGGACGACGCCACGGACTGAGGGCGGACCGCGTGCCACCTGGGCCCGGGCCATTGACCCGGGCCCTCGGCATGCCGGGCCGGACTCGGCGTGCGGGAGGTGAGGGCTGGACTTACTAGGACGTCCAACTATATCGTCGGAGTACAAGGTCCGCGGTGCAGGGAAGCCGGTGCGAGTCCGGCACGGTCCCGCCACTGTGACCGGGGAGTGCGCTCGTCTGGCAGGAAAGGCCACTGGCGGAGGAACCGCCGGGAAGGCCGGGGAGCGCGCGGAGATCCGGGAGTCAGGATACCGGCCGCGGAACGTTCCGTGTTGTCCACGAGGATGGAGCAGACACGCATGGCACCGGTGCGCACCCGTGATCCTGGTGATCCGGCCCCGCGGGCGGTCTTCCGCCCCGCCTGACGGCCTTCGGGCCGACGTGTTCCCGCGCCCGGCACCCCACCGGTCCCGGTCCTTGGTGACGGGCGCGCCATCCCGGATCTCACCTGACGAGAGCAGGCATCCATGGTCCGTGAACTGACGCATCTCATCGGCGGCGAGCACACCCCGGGCACCTCGGGGACGTACGGCGATGTGCACGACCCCAACACCGGCGAGGTCCAGGCGCGGGTGCCGCTCGCCGGCCGCGCCGACACCGCGGCGGCGATCGCCGACGCCGTCCGGGCGCAGCGCGAATGGGGCGAGTGGAACCCGCAGCGCCGCGCCCGGGTCCTCCTGCGCTTCCTCCAACTGGTCGAGGGGGAACGGGACGCGCTGGCCCGGCTGCTCTCCTCCGAGCACGGCAAGACCGTGGCCGACGCCCACGGGGACATCCAGCGCGGGCTGGAGGTCGTCGAGTTCGCCGCGGGCATCCCGCACCTCCTCAAGGGCGAGTTCACCGACAACGCGGGCCGGGGCATCGATGTGCACTCCCTGCGCGCGCCCGTCGGTGTCGCCGCGGGCATCACGCCGTTCAACTTCCCCGCGATGATCCCCCTGTGGAAGGCCGCGCCCGCGCTGGCCTGCGGAAACTCCTTCGTCCTCAAGCCGTCGGAGCGCGACCCGTCGGTGCCGCTGCGGCTGGCCGAACTGTTCCTGGAGGCGGGCCTGCCGCCGGGCGTCCTCAATGTCGTCAACGGCGGCGAGGAGGCGGCCGCCACCCTTCTGACCGATCCCCGGGTCGGCGCGATCGGCTTCGTCGGCTCCACCCCGGTCGCCTCGCACGTCTACGCCACCGCCGCCGCGCACGGCAAGCGCGCCCAGTGCTTCGGGGGCGCCAAGAACCATCTGATCGTGATGCCGGACGCCGACCTCGACCAGGCGGTGGACGCCCTGATCGGCGCGGGCTACGGCTCCGCCGGCGAGCGCTGCATGGCGGTCTCCGTCGCGGTGCCGGTCGGCGAGCGCACCGCGGACGCCCTGGTCGCCCGCCTCAAGGAACGGATCGGGACGCTGCGCGTCGGCAGGTCCGACGACCCCGGGGCCGACTTCGGTCCCCTCGTCGGCCGGGACGCCGTCGACCGGGTACGCCGCTATGTCGACATCGGCGTCAACGAGGGCGCCGAACTCGTCGTGGACGGACGGGGCTTCACCCTGCCCGGCCACGAGAACGGCTTCTTCGCGGGCGCCTCGCTCTTCGACCGGGTGAGCCCGTCGATGCGGGTCTACCGGGAGGAGATCTTCGGCCCCGTGCTGTGCGTGGTGCGCGCCGCCGACTACGAGGAGGCGCTGCGGCTGCCCAGCGAGCACCCCTACGGCAACGGTGTCGCGATCTTCACCCGGGACGGGGACACCGCGCGCGACTTCACCCGGCGGGTGGACACCGGCATGGTCGGCGTCAACGTGCCCATCCCGGTGCCGGTCGCGTACCACACGTTCGGCGGCTGGAAGCGCTCCGGCTTCGGTGACCTCAACCAGCACGGCCCCGACGCCATCCGCTTCTACACCCGGACCAAGACCGTCACCTCGCGCTGGCCCTCCGGGGCCAAGGAGGGCGCGAGCTTCACCCTGCCGACCATGGGGTGAGGGCGATGACCACCACCATGCTGACCGAGGACCAGCTCGCCCTCGTCGAGACCACCCTCGACTTCGCCCAGGACCAGCTCGCCCCGCACGCCGTGGAGTGGGACCGCGACAAGCACTTCCCGCTCGACGTGCTGCGCAAGGCGGCCGGGCTCGGGCTCGGCGGGGTCTACGTCCGTGAGGAGTCCGGTGGTTCGGGCCTCGGGCGCACCGACGGCGTCCTCGTCTTCGAGGCGCTGGCCTCCGGTTGCCCGTCCCTCGCGGGGTACCTGTCCATCCACAACATGGTCGCCTGGATGATCGACCGCTACGGCGACGCGGCGCAGCGCGAGCGCTGGCTGCCCCGGTTGTGCGCCATGGAGGACCTGGCGAGCTACTGCCTGACCGAGCCGGGCGCCGGTTCCGACGCGGCGGCGCTGAGCACCCGCGCGGTCCGCGACGGGGACGGCCATGTGCTGACCGGCGTCAAGCAGTTCATCTCCGGCGCCGGGTCCTCGCAGCTGTACCTCGTGATGGCGCGCACCGGCGGCGAGGGCCCGCGCGGGATCTCCGCGTTCCTCGTCGACCGGGACGACCCGGGGGTCTCCTTCGGCCCCAACGAGCGGAAGATGGGCTGGAACGCGCAGCCCACCCGGCAGGTCGTCCTCGACGGGGTGCGGGTGCCCGCGGGCCGGATGCTCGGCGGTGCGGGCGAGGGGTTCCGTATCGCCATGAACGGGCTGAACGGCGGCCGGCTCGGCATCGCGGCCTGCTCGCTCGGCGGTGCCCGCAGCGCCCTCGACCGCAGTCTGGCGCATCTTGCCGACCGGGAGGCGTTCGGCGGCAGGTTGCTGGACTCCGAGGCGCTGCGGTTCCGGCTCGCCGACATGGCGACGGAGCTGACGGCGGCCCGGGCGCTGGTCCTCCAGGCGGCCGGGGCCCTCGACCGGGGTGATCCGCAGGCACCGCAGCTGTGCGCGATGGCCAAGCGGTTCGCCACCGACACCGGTTACTCCGTCGCCGACCGGGCCCTGCAACTGCACGGCGGCTACGGCTACCTCGGCGAGTACGGCATCGAGAAGATCGTCCGCGACCTGCGGGTCCACCAGATCCTGGAAGGAACCAACGAGATCATGCGCGTCATCGTGGCCCGCGGGCTGACGGAGGCGTTCCGGTGAGCGGCGACGGGCCGGAGGTCCTGCTGTCCGTCGAGGGCCGCGCCGGCCGTATCGTCCTCAACCGCCCCCGGGCCCTCAACGCCCTCACCCATGCCATGGTCGAGCGGATCGACGCCGCGCTGACCGAGTGGGAGCACGACCGGGCCGTGGAGACCGTCGTCCTCACCGGCGCGGGCGAACGCGGTCTGTGCGCCGGCGGCGACCTCCGCGCCATCCACGAGGACGCGCGCTTGGGAACGGGTGCCGCGGCGGCCTTCTGGCGCGACGAGTACCGGCTCAACGCCCGTATCGCCCGCTACCCGAAACCGTATGTCGCGGTGATGGACGGCATCGTCATGGGCGGTGGCGTCGGGCTGTCCGCGCACGGCGGCGTCCGGATCGTCACCGAGCGGTCGGTCGTGGCGATGCCGGAGACGGGGATCGGCTTCGTCCCCGACGTCGGCGGTACGTATCTGCTGGGGCTGCTGCCCGGCGGGCTCGGCGCCCATCTGGCGCTCACCGGCGCGCGGATCGGCGCGGCGGACGCCCTGCGGTGCGGCCTCGCCGACCACTTCGTGGACTCCTCCGCCCTCCCCCGGCTGCTGCACGACCTCACCACCCTGCCCCTCGGGGAGGCGCTGGCGCCGCATCCGCGGCAGCCGCCGCCGGGCACGCTGGAGGAGCGGCGCGGCTGGATCGACGACTGCTACCGCGCGGACACCGTGGAAGAGATCCTCGACCGGCTGCGCCGCCATGGCGCGCCCGGTGCCGGGGAGGCCGCGCGGACGCTGGCCGCGAAGTCCCCCACCGCGCTCAAGGTCACCCTCGCCGCGCTGCGCCGGGCCCGGCACCTGGGCCCGCTGGAGCGGGTGCTGGAGCAGGAGTTCCGGGTCTCCTGCGCGGCCCTGTCCGCGCCGGACCTCGCCGAGGGCATCCGCGCCCAGGTGATCGGCAAGGACCGCGCCCCGCGCTGGAGCCCGGCCACCCTCGCGGAGGTCACCGAGGACGCGGTGGAGCGTTTCTTCGCCCCGCTCGGCGACCGTGAACTCCGTCTTCCCCTGACCACCGTCCCCCAGGAGGTGCCCTGGTGAGCAGCGACACCCGCACGATCGGCTTCATCGGCCTCGGCCACATGGGCGGGCCGATGGCCGCCCGTCTCGCCGCGGCCGGGCATCGCGTCCTCGGCCACGACCTGGCGCCGGAACCGGTGGCCAGGGCCGCGGAGTCCGGGGTCGAGGCGGCCGGGTCCGCGGCGCGGGCCGCCGCCGGGGCCGATGTGGTGATCACGATGCTGCCCGCGGGGCGGCAGGTGCTCTCCCTCTACCGCGACGAGGGCCTGCCGGCGGCGGCCCGCCCCGGCACCCTCTTCGTGGACTGCTCCACCATCGCCGTGGACGACGCGCGGACGGCGCACGAGACCGCGGCCGCCGCCGGTGCGCGGTCCCTGGACGCGCCGGTCTCCGGCGGCGTCACCGGTGCGGAGGCCGGCGCCCTCACCTTCATGGTGGGCGGTGCGGAGGCCGCGTACGCCGAGGCCGCGCCGCTGTTCGACGCCATGGGCCGCAAGGCGGTGCACTGCGGCGGCGCGGGCGCGGGGCAGGCCGCGAAGATCTGCAACAACATGATCCTCGGCATCTCCATGATCGCGGTGAGTGAGGCGTTCGTCCTCGGCGAGCGTCTGGGGCTGTCCCACCAGGCCCTGTTCGACGTGGCCGCCACCTCGTCCGGCGCCTGCTGGGCGCTGACCACCAACTGCCCCGTGCCGGGCCCGGTGCCCGCCAGCCCCGCCAACCACGGCTACCGGCCCGGGTTCGCCGCGCCGCTGATGGCCAAGGACCTGGGTCTCGCGGCGGACGCCCTGGCGGCGGAGGGCATCGACGGCGGACTCGGCCTGCGGGCCCGGGAGCTGTTCGCGGCCTTCGCCGAGGGGCCCGGTGCGGCGGAGGACTTCTCCGGCATCGTGCGGACCCTCAGGGACGGTGAGCGGGCATGACCGGACCGACATACGACACCATCCTCGTCGAGCGCAGGGGCCGCACCGCCCTCGTGACGCTCAACCGCCCCAAGGCGCTCAACGCGCTCAGCCTCCAGGTGATGGAGGAGGTCGTCGAGGCCACCGAGGCCCTGGACCGCGACCCGGGGACCGGCTGCGTCGTGCTCACCGGTTCGCCCAAGGCGTTCGCGGCGGGGGCCGACATCAAGGAGATGCGGCCGCGGGGGTACATGGACATGTATCTGAGCGACTGGTTCTCCGCCTGGGACCGGCTCGGCGCGCTCCGTACGCCGACCGTGGCCGCGGTGTCCGGCTTCGCCCTGGGCGGCGGCTGTGAGCTGGCCATGCTCTGCGACATCGTGCTCGCCGCCGACACCGCCGTCTTCGGGCAGCCGGAGATCAAGCTGGGCGTGATCCCGGGCATCGGCGGCTCCCAGCGGCTGACCCGTGCGGTCGGCAAGGCCAAGGCCATGGAGATGTGCCTGACCGGCCGCACCATGGACGCCGAGGAGGCGGAACGCGCCGGTCTCGTCTCCCGGGTCGTCGCGGCGGACGCCCTGCTGGACGAGGCCCTGGCGGTCGCGGAGACCGTCGCGGGGATGTCCCTGCCGGTCGCGATGATGGCGAAGGAGGCGGTGTCCCGGGCCTTCGAGACCACCCTGGCGGAGGGCGTCCGCTTCGAGCGCAGACTCTTCCACGCGGTGTTCGCGACCGAGGACCAGAAGGAGGGCATGGGCGCCTTCACCGACAAGCGCCCGCCGCGGTTCCGCCACCGCTGAGCCACCGCGCCGCCGCCCCGGTGACGCCGTTCCCTCCGGGGCGGCGGCGCGCCCGTCACGCCCTGCGGTACACCGACCGCAGCAGCTGCTCCTTCTCCGGCCCGGTGACCTGCCACTCCAGGCGCCATGCGGCGGGGCCGAGGACGGTGAAGACGCCCTCGTAGCGGTCGCGGGCGCAGGGGTGGACGGTGTGCCAGCGGCCGGTGCGCAGGTCCAGGTCGTGGAAGGGCCGCCCGTCGGCGAAGTCGATCGTCGCGGTCCCGTCGGGGCGGGGGCGCAGGCGGAGGGTCCGTCCGGCCGGGCGGGGCGTTCCGTCCCAGGTCAGACGGCCGTCCTCGCGGTGGAGCAGGGGGCCGTGCGGCGCCCGCGGGTCCTCGGGGCGGAAGACGGCCGTGCCGCGGAAGGTGCCCTCGGTGCCGGTGCGCAGATCGTGCAGCGTCCGGGTGAGGTGCCAGTGTCCGGTGAGGTACGCCGCGGCGTCGGGGACCGGGTGGCGGGCGGGCGGTACGGGCATGCGCCCCATTGTCCCCGTCCGCCTCCGCTCCCCCGCTCACCGGCCGTCCGCGCCGTGCGGACTCGCCGCCGCGCCCCTACGCTCGGTGGCGAGACAGTCACTCGGCGCGCGACCGGAGACCGGAGGCCCCCATGCCGGAGCTGTTCATCGACGGCCGGTGGACCGCGGCGGCCGAGGGGCGGGTCCGCGAGATCCGCTGCCCGGCGGACGGCACCCTGGTCGCGACCGTCGACGAGGGCGGGGTGCGCGACGCCGTGGCGGCCGTCGCCGCCGCGCGGGCCGCCTTCGACGACGGTCCCTGGCCCACGACCCCGGCCACCGCCCGCGGCGATCTGCTGCTGCGGGTGTCCGACCTGCTGGCCCGGGACAAGGAGACGCTCTCCCGCGCCGAATCGCTCGACACCGGCAAGCGGCTGGTCGAGAGCGAGTACGACGTGGACGACGTCGTCGCCTGCTTCCGCTACTTCGGCCATCTGGTCGCGTCCGGGGGCGCCGACCGGGTGGTGGAGAGCGGCGTCGCGGACGTCCAGAGCACGGTGCGGCACGAGCCGGTCGGCGTCTGCGCGCTGATCACCCCCTGGAACTACCCGCTGCTCCAGACCGCGTGGAAGGTCGCCCCGGCGCTCGCCGCCGGCAACACCTTCGTCCTCAAGCCCAGCGAACTGACCCCGCACACCGCGATCCATCTGATGCGGCTGCTGGCGGAGGCCGGACTGCCGCCCGGTGCCGCCAACCTCGTCCTGGGCACCGGCCCGCTCGTGGGCGCGCCGCTGACCGAGGACCCGCGGGTGGACATGGTGTCCTTCACCGGCGGCCTCGCCACCGGGCGCCGTGTGATGGCCGCTGCGGCGCCCACGGTGAAGAAGATCGCCCTGGAGCTGGGCGGCAAGAACCCCCATGTCGTCTTCGCGGACGCGGAGTTCGACAGTGCCGTCGACCACGCGCTGACGGCGGTCTTCCTCCATTCCGGCCAGGTCTGCTCGGCGGGCGCGCGGCTGCTGGTCCAGGACGATCTGCACGACGCGTTCCTCGACGAGCTGGTGGCGCGGGCCCGGCGCATCCGGCTGGGCGGCCCGTTCGACGAGAAGGCCCGCACCGGCCCGCTGATCTCCGCCGCGCACCGCGCGAAGATCGAGGCGTATGTGGCGGACGGGCTGGCGGAGGGGGCCGTGCTGCGGTGCGGCGGGGCGCGTCCCGGCGACCGCGCGCTGCGCGACGGCTTCTACTACCTGCCGACGGTGCTGGACGAGTGCACCCCCGACATGTCCGTCGTCCGTGACGAGGCGTTCGGCCCGGTGCTGACCGCGGAGCGGTTCCGTGACGAGGACGAGGCGGTCCGGCTCGCCAACGACACGGTGTACGGCCTGGCGGCCGCGGTGTGGTCGCGGGACGGGGCGCGCGCCGAACGGGTGGCCGCCCGGCTGCGGGCCGGCACGGTGTGGATCAACGACTTCCACCCGTACGTGCCGCAGGCGGAGTGGGGCGGGATGAGGCAGTCCGGGATCGGGCGGGAGCTGGGCCCGGCGGGGCTGGCGGAGTACCAGGAGATCAAGCATGTGTGGCGCAACACGGCGCCCCGGCCGCAACGGTGGTTCGCGTGAGCGGGCCGGACCCCGCCGACCGGGAGCCGGCGGACGGCCCCGGGGGCGGGCACCGGCCCGCGCACGGCCCGCACCGGCTTCATCTCCCCCGCCTTCCGCACCACGGGCACGACGACGCGTCCATCGCCGAGATGGGCTACCACCCGCACCTCAAGCGCACGCTCGGCAATTTCCAGACCTTCGCCGCCGGCGTCAGCTACATCTCGATCCTCACCGGCACCTTCCAGCTGTTCTACTTCGGCGTCAGCCACGGCGGCCCCGCCTACTGGTGGTCCTGGCCGATGGTGTTCTGCGGCCAGATGATGGTGGCGCTGTGCTTCTGCGAGCTGGCCGCCCGCTATCCGGTGGCCGGCTCGGTCTACAACTGGGCCAAGCAGCTCGGCGGCCCCCACCTCGGCTGGCTGGGCGGCTGGCTGATGCTCACCGCCACCATGGTGTCGCTGGCCGCTGTGGCCCTCGCGTACCAGATCACGCTGCCGCAGATCTCCGGCTGGTTCCAGTTCGTCGGCGACGGCACCGGGAAGACCGACGCGGCGGCCAACGCCGTGGTGCTGGGCAGTGTGCTGATCCTCTTCACCACCCTGGTCAACGCGTTCGGCGTCAAGCTGATGGCGCGGATCAACTCGACCGGTGTGGCGATCGAACTGATCGCCGCGGTCTGCCTGATCGTCCTGCTCGCCGCGCACCTCACCCGCGGCCCCTCCGCCGTCACCCACACCCACGGCCTGGGCCAGGGCCGGCCCCTCGGCTATCTCGGCGCGTTCCTCACCGCCTCGCTGGCCTCCGCGTACGTCATGTACGGGTTCGACACGGCCGCTTCCCTCGGCGAGGAGTCCAAGGACCCCCGGCGCAACGCCCCGCGCGCCATCCTCCGCGCCCTGGTCGCGTCCTTCCTCATCGGCGGCCTGATCCTGCTCTTCGCGCTGATGGCCGCCCCCGACCTGACGTCGCCGCGGCTGGCCACCGGCGGTCTCCAGTACGTGGTGCTCAGCACGCTGGGCTCCACCGTCGGGCTGATCGTGCTGTGGTGCGTGGTCATCGCGATCACCGTGTGCGATCTGGCGGTGCACACCGCGGGCATCCGCCTGGCGTTCGCCATGGCCCGGGACAACAACCTTCCCGGGGCCGCGTTCCTGGCCCGGGTCAGCCCGCGTTTCGGTACGCCCGTGCTCCCGGCCGTGATCATCGGCCTGGTGGCGGTCGCCGTCCTGCTGCTCAACGTCAACCAGCCGCAGATCTTCTCCGTGATCACCAGCATCGCGATCATCATGATCTACCTCGCGTATCTGATGGTGACCCTGCCCATGCTGGTACGCCGCCTGCGCGGCACCTGGCAGCCGCACCCCGGACGGTTCTCCCTGGGCCGCCTCGGCCTCCCCGTCAACGTCCTCGCCGTCCTGTGGGGCGCCGCGATGTCCCTCAACCTCGCCTGGCCCCGCGCCGCCGTCTACAACGCCACCGGCCCCCAGCACTGGTACCTGCGCTGGGGCGCCTTCCTCTTCATCGGCGCCGTCGCCCTCGGCGGCTTCGCCTACTACTGGTGCGTCCAACGCCACCGCACCGGCGTCCTCGCCGAACACGCCGCCCGCCTGCCGGAGACTCCGCCCCCGGCGCACGGGGGGCCTTGAGGCGGTGGCGCGGCCACTCCCCGCGGAGAGGAACGGCCGGCCCTTGTCAGGCAGCCTGACAAAGACGTCATTAACGGTCCTAAGCTCTCCGTTGTCAAGGGCGAATGGGAACTGACTTCCCGTCACCCTTCGTCGTCGAGCCGGCCGGCCGATCTTTCCTTCCCTTCCCCCTTCCCGGGAGAACTCATGATCCATTCCCGCGGGCTCACCCGGAGCTTCCGCGTCAAGGGCGGGACCGTCGAAGCCGTGCGCGGCCTCGACCTCGACGTCCCCGCCGGCTCCATGGCCGCCCTCCTCGGACCCAACGGTGCCGGCAAGACCACCGGTCTGCGGATGCTCACCACACTGCTCCGCCCCTCCTCGGGCACCGCCACCGTCGCCGGGTGCGATGTGCTGGCCGAACCGGCGGCCGTACGGCGCCGCATCGGCTACCTCGGCCAGGGAAGGAGCGCCGGAGCGGCCTTCCGGGTCCGCGACGAACTGGTCACCCAGGGGCGCGCCCACGGGATGCGCCGTGCCCGGTCCGGCCACCGCGCGGACCTGCTGCTGTCCGCGCTCGGCCTGGAGGACCTGGCGGGCCGGACGGTCAGCACCCTGTCCGGCGGCCAGAGCCGCCGCCTCGACATCGCGATGGCCCTCGTCCACGAGCCGGATGTGCTGTTCCTCGACGAGCCGACCGCGGGGCTCGACCCCCACAGCCGCGCCACCGTCTGGGAGCACATCCTGCGCCTGCACACGGCCCTGGGCACCACCGTCCTCTTCACCACCCACTATCTGGACGAGGCCGACACCCGGGCCGAGCGGGTGATGATCGTCGACCACGGGCGGGTGATCGCCGACGCTCCGCCCGCACGGCTCAAGGCGGACCTGGCCGGTGACCGCCTCACCGTCACCACCTCCGGCACGGCGGACGCCGCACACGCCGCCAGGACCGCCGAGGCCCTGCCCGCCGTCCACACGGTCACCGTCACCGGCACGGAGGTCGTCATGCGCGCCCCCCACGGCGACGCACAACTGCCGTGCCTGCTCAGAGCCCTGGAGGCGGCGGGAGTACGGGTGCTCACCGCCGCGCTCGAACGCCCCACGCTCGACGATGTGTTCCTCACCCTCACCGGCCGCACCCTGCGCGAGAGCGCCGACGCCGTCCAGGGGGTCCGGCCGTGAAGGTGATCCTCGACATCCGCACCGCGTTCCTCCGCGAACTGACGCCCACGCTGCGCCGGCCGGCCGCTCTCCTGTTCACCATGATGCTGCCGGTCCTCTTCCTGGCCTTCTTCGCTCCCCTGTTACCGGAGACGGACGGTGGCGGGGCGGGGGCGCGGTGGCAGTGGTTCGTCCCGGGCATGCTCGTTCTGCTGGGCCTGTCGGCCACCACGGGCGCCGGTGCCTCCCTCCTCGACGAGATGTCCGCGGGCACCCTGGAGCGGATGCTCGTCACACCGATGAGCCGGGCCTCGATGCTGATCGGCCGGGCGCTCAAGGAGATCGTGGTCCTGCCGGCCCAGGCACTGCTGATCCTGGTCCTCCTGCTGCCGACCGGTTTCCGCCCCCGCCCTCTCGGGGCACTGGCGGGACTGCTGCTGCTCAGTGTGTTCGGGGTGGGGATCGGGGCGCTCTCGCTCACGCTGGCGCTCCTCTCCAAGAAGCAGCCGGCGCTGTTCTACGGGGTGCAGCAGACGGTCTTCTTCCCCGTGCTGCTCCTGTCGGGCCTCCTGCTGCCCCTCACCGAGGCGTCCTCGCCCACCTGGCTGTACGTCCTCAGCCGCGTCAACCCGGTGACCCATGTCGTCGAGGCGGAACGCGCCCTGTTCTCCGGACATCTCACCGGCACGGCGGTCCTCCACGGCACCCTCGCCGCGGCGGCCGTCGCCGCGCTGGGCATCGCGACGGGCATCCGGGGCATGCGCGACGCCTCGGAGTGACGCGGAGCCACCGCGGAGTCCCGGTACGGCCCGTCGCGACGGGCCGTACCGCCGAACCGGCAGAATCACGGCCGGGCGGCGCCTCCTCCACGGTGCCGCCCGGCCGACCGCCCCCGTCCCCGCCCCGAGGGCCGTACACCTGTGAGGTGACCGCACCCTGAGGACACACATCCCCTACCTTCTGGCCTGCGCGAGCACGGTCGCCACCCGCAGGGCCGACGCCCGGTTACGGGCCTACGACCTGACCGTCCGCCAGTACGGACTGCTCGCCCAGCTACGGCTCGAACCGGCGCTGACCCCGTCGGAACTGGCCCGGCAGCTCGGCATCACACGGCAGTCGGTGCACCAGCTGGTCGACGAACTCGTCCGGGCGGGCCATCTCCGCAGACGCCCCGGTGCCACCGCGCGCTCCCGCCGCCTCGACCTCACCGACACCGCCCGGTACCTGCTCACCCGGATCGAAGCACCGCTGGAAGAGGTGGAGGAGGAACTGCTCAAGGGCCTGTCCCCCGACGAGACCGCGCTCCTGCGCCACCTCCTGCAACGCGTCCTCGCCCACACCACGGACGACGAGAGCTGGCTCCCGGCGACCTGACACGGTGCTCCCGGCGGGAGAGGCCCCCGGAAACCGCAGAGCTCCGGTCCCGTACGGACCGCCCGTACCGGACCGGAGCTCCCGCCCCTACGCGACCGCCGCGTCCGCGGGGCCGCAGCGGGGGCAGCTTCTGCGGTTGCGCTTCCAGTAGCCCCAGGTGGCCGCGGCCAGGCAGACGCCCATCACCAGCCAGCCGCCGTAGACCACGATGAACACCCAGGCCCTGAGGTCTCCCTGGACGGCCTCCAGGCCCTGGGCGGCCACCATGCGCGAGGCCGCGAAGGAGCCGGGGAGGCCGGCCGTCACCAGGAGCAGCGATCCCCCGGCGCCGGCGAGCAGCATCAGGCGGTGCGGCAGCCGTTCGCCCCAGCGCTGCACCAGGGCGAGGGCGAGAAGGATGCCGAGCACGCCGGGGATCACCGTTCCCCATCCGTCGCCGAAGCCGTTGATCAGATGGCCGTCCGCGGTGCCGACCGCCCCGCCGAAGGACCAGTACGCCTTCATGACGGGATACGGCAGGGCGAAGACGAAGGCCACGTACCCGGCCCGCTTCAGGGCGGGCGGCGCGCCCTCCTCCCGGCCGCCGGTACGGCCGCAGCGCAGGCACGCCTCGCGGGCCGTGCGGTGGTAGAGGATGCCGGCGACCGCCAGGGAGACGGCCGCGCCGAGCGCGACCAGCCGGGCCGCGAAGCCCGCCCAGTCGAGGGGCAGCGGGATCGCGCCGACCAGGCGCAGCCCGTCGAGCGGCAGTCCGCTGGACGCCCAGACCATCAGCGCCACGGCGACCGCCGCCAGCGCCGCGACCGTCCGCGCCCGCTGCTCCCGCACCGGGGAGAGCAGGACGAACAGTGAGACACCGAGGCCCACCACGGCCGCGACCGGCGCGACCGCGACCGGCAGCAGATGGGCCGTGTAGTCGTCCCGCCCGGGGAACATCAGCCGGGCCGCGAACACCACGGCGGCGGCCAGACAGAGCCAGACGGCGGCGGACGCGGTCCGTCGCAACCGCCGTCCGGCCGCGGACCGTTCCTCCGGTATGAGCTGAGTGGTCATTCCGTCTCCGTCAGCTTGGCGGCCACCATGCGAGCGATCTCCTCAAGTGGTCCCGGCCGCAACATGTCGTTGTGCGGGGCGTCCACAGGAACCGCGTGGACGTGCCCCTCGACGTATGCCTGCCAGCTGTCGGCGGACGGTGCGTTCGGCCCCCCGTCCCGCGTCGCCACGAACAACAACGGATCACCGTGGAAACGCCCCGGATTGTGACGGTACATGATGTTGGCGTTGTTGGACAGGACACGGCCGATCGCACCGATGCGGTCCTCGTCGAGGTCGGCGAGGGGACTGTCGGACGTCCGCAGGAGCTGGACCGTTCCGTCGAACGTCAGCCGGTCCCGGTCGAGTTCCCGCCAGTTCACGCCCGCGAAGTCCAGGATCGTCAGCAGCACCTCGGTCTGGTCCGGTGCCACCTCTTCCTGCGCGTGGACGCCGTCCGGGGGATACGAGTCGAGCAGTGCCAGCAGCCCGACCTCCTCGCCCATCCGCTGGGCCTGTACGGCGATCTCGTGGGCCAGGAGCCCGCCGACCGACCAGCCCAGCAGGTGGTAGGGGCCCTGGGGCCGCACCTTGCGGATCTGTTCGAGGTAGTCGGCGGCCATGGCTTCGAGGCTGCGCGGGAGTTCCTCGTCGCGGGCCAGGCCGCGGGCCTGGATGCCGTAGATCGGGTGCCGGGCGTCGACCTCCCGCATCAGTCCCGCGTACATCCAGGCCAGTCCGCCGCCGGGGTGCAGGCAGAAGAGGGGGGCCGCGTCGCCGTCCGTGCGGAGCGGCAGCACCACCTCGAAGGGGTCGGCGTCGCGGCCGTCGTCCAGCCGCTCGATGAGCCCGGCGACGGTCGGCGTGGCGAACAGGGTACGGATGGAGAGATCGGCGCCGAACACGGAGCGGATGCGGCTGATCAGGCGGGTGGCGAGCAGGGAGTGGCCGCCGAGGTCGAAGAAGCTGTCGTCGACGCCGACCCGTTCCACGTCGAGGACCTCGGCGAACAGCCCGCACAGGGTCTCCTCCCTCGGTGTGCGCGGGCCCCGGCTCCCCGTGGTGGCGTACTCGGGGGCGGGGAGCGCCCGGTGGTCCACCTTGCCGTTCGGCGTCAGCGGCAGCGCGTCGACCACGACGCACGCCGACGGCACCATGTACTCCGGCAGTTCGGCCGTCTGCTCCCGCACGGCGGCGGGGTCCAGCACCGTACCGGCCTCCGGCACCAGGTAGGCGACGAGGCGCTTGTCGCCCGGCCGGTGCTCGTGGACGCGGACCAGGGCCTGCGCCACGCCGGGCCGGGCGGCGAGCGCGGCCTCGATCTCGCCGGGCTCGATCCGGAATCCGCGGATCTTGACCTGGTCGTCGGCCCGGCCGACGTACTCCAGGCGGCCGGCCGCGTTCCAGCGGACCAGGTCGCCCGTGCGGTACATCCGCTGTCCTCCGCCGCCGAACGGGTCGGCGACGAAGCGTTCCGCGGTGAGTCCCGGCCGCCCGAGGTAGCCGCGGGCCAGACCCGCCCCGGCGACGTACAGTTCGCCGGGCACGCCCACGGGCACCGGCCGCAGCCAGCCGTCCAGGACGTAGGCGCGCTTGCCGTCCAGCGGGGTGCCGATCGGCAGGGGCCGGGGCACCGGCTCGCCGGGGCGGACGGTGAAGGCGGTGGCGACGACGGTGGCCTCCGTGGGGCCGTACGCGTCCACGACGGTCAGCTCCGGGCACACCTCCCGCACCCGGCGCACCGCCTCGGCGGGCACCGCCTCGCCGCCGGACCACACCTCCCGCACACCGGCCAGCGCCTCGGGCGCCTCCTCGGCCACCAGCCGGAACAGGGCGGCCGTCAGCAGCAGGGCGTCCACGTCGTGGTCGGCGATGGTCCGCGCCAGATCGTCGACGGTGAGGTTCCCGGGCGGGGCGACGACGACGGTGCCGCCGGACAGCAGCGGCACCCACAGTTCGTAGGTGGAGGCGTCGAAGGCGTGCGAGGCGTGCATCAGCAGGCGCCGGTGCCCGTCGGCGAACCGCCGGTCGGCGGCGAACGCGACCACGCCCTCGTGGGTGAGCGCGACGCCCTTCGGCCTGCCCGTGGAACCGGAGGTGAACATCACATGGGCCAGCCGGCCCGGATGGCCGGGCACCCGGGGGTTGTCCTCGGGTCCGTCGGTCACGTCGGCGGGCAGCACCAGCCGGGCCGTACTCCCCAACTCCCCGGCGGTCTCCGCAGAGTCGGTCACCAGTACCGTGGCGCCGGTCTCCGCCATGATCAGCGCCTGGCGGGACGCCGGGTAGCGAGCGTCCAACGGGACGTACGCCGCACCGGCCTTGACGATCGCCAGCAGCGCCACGACGACGTCCGGGGAACGCTCCATGAGCACCCCGACCCGGTCCTCGGCACCCACGCCCAGACCGGTCAGGTGGTGCGCCAGCCGGTTCGCGCGGGCGTTGAGCTCCGCGTAGGTGAGGGAGCGGCCGTCCGCGGCCACGGCCCGCGCGTCGGGCGTCGCCCGGACCTGTGCCTCGAAGACCTCCGTGAGGGTGCGGGCGGGTGCGCCGGTGCCGGTGGCGTTTCCGTCGCCGACGAGGGTCCGGCGCAGGTCGTCGGGGAGCATCGACAGTGATCCGACGGTCCGTCCGGTGTCCGCGGCCAGGGCGGTCAGCAGCCGTTCCAGGCCGGCCAGTACGGATTCCGCGGACGTCCGGTCCACCAGGTCGGGTCGGTGCCCCAGGTCGATCCGCAGCCGCTCCCCCGGGACGACCGCGAGGGTCAGGGGGTAGTGCGTGGCGTCGCGGCCGCCGATGCCGGTGAGCCGGACCCCGCCGTCCTCGGCGTCCCCGCCGACCTTTCCGGTGCTGACCGGGTAGTTCTCGAAGACGGCGAGGGTGTCGAAGAGTTCGCCGACGCCGAGCAGCCCCTGGATGTCGGCCAGGCCGAGGTGCTGGTGGTCCATGAGCCGGGTCTGCTGGTCCTGTACGCGCCGCAGGAGGTCCCGTACGGACTCGGCGGGGTCGAGCCGTACCCGTACCGGCAGGGTGTTGATGAACAGGCCCACCATCGACTCGACACCGGCGACCTCCGGCGGACGGCCGGAGACCGTACCGCCGAAGACGACGTCGTCCCGGCCGGTCAGGGTGCCCAGGACCATGGCCCAGGCGCACTGCACCAGGGTGTTCATGGTCAGGCCGTGGGTGCGCGCGGCCTCCTGGAGCGCGGCGGTGGCGTCCGCCGGGAGCATGGTCCGCAGCTGCTGGGGCTCGGCGGGGTCCCGGTCGCGGTCGGCCGGGGCGACCAGGGTCGGCTCCTCGACCCCGGCCAGGGCCTCGCGCCAGGCCCGCTCGGCGGCGGCCCGGTCCTGCCGCGACAGCCAGGACAGATAGTCCCGGTACGGGGTGACGCGGGGCATGCCGGTGCTGTCGCCGTGCCGCTGGTAGAGCTGGAACAGTTCGGCGACGAGCAGCGGCATCGACCACCCGTCCATGAGGATGTGGTGGTTGGTGAGGACGAACCGGAAGTGCTGGTCGTCGAGGCGGACGAGGGTGAAGCGGATCAGCGGCGACACGGCGAGGTCGAAGCGGCGTCCGCGGTCCTCGGCGAGCAGCCGTTCCAGTTCCTTGTCGCGCTCCGCGGTTCCGAGCCCGGTGAGGTCGGCGTCGTGCCAGCTCAGGACGGTGTCCGCGGGGACGATCTGGACGGGCCGCGGCAGGCCGGTGTGCCGGAACGCGGCACGCAGGTTGTCGTGGCGGCCCAGCAGGGCGTGGGCGGCGGCGCGGAGCGCCCGGACGTCGAGGCGTCCCTCCAGGTGGAGGACGAACTGCACGCTGTAGACGTCCAGCGCCCGCTCGTCGTAGAGGGAGTGGAACAGCAGTCCTTCCTGGAGCGGGGAGAGCGGCAGGACGTCCGCGACGGGTCCCTCGGCCTCCAGGCCCTCGATCTGGCGCTGCGAGAGCCGCACCAGGGGCAGGTCCGACGGGGTCAGGCCCCCGGCGCCGGGCCGGCCGGCGTACGCGACGATGCCCTCCAGCGCCCGGAACCAGGCTTCCGCGAGCGGACGCACCTCGTCCTCGGCCAGCAGTCCGGTCGGCCACGACCAGGCCGCCGACAGGCTCGGGCCGTCCGGCCCGTCGAGGGTGAGCGCGTTGAGTTCCAGGGCGTGGGCGAACGCCATCTCCTCGTCGGCGCCGCCGCCCAGCGTCCCGGCGCCCGGAGCGGTGGCCCAGTCGGCGGCCGTGCCGGCGGTGTTTCCGGCGGCGGGGAATCTGCCCAGGTAGTTGAAGCCGATCTGCGGCTTGGCGGCGCCGGAGAGCTGTGCGGCGGATTCCGGGTGCAGATGGCGCAGCAGGCCGTAGCCGATGCCGTTGTCCGGCACCGCCCGCAGCTGTTCCTTGATCCGCTTCAGTGCCCGGCCCGCCGCGGGGCCGCCGGAGCGCACCTCGTCGAAGTCCTCCGCGCCCGGGTCGAGCCGGGCCGGGTGGATGTTGGTGAACCAGCCGACGGTACGGGAGAGGTCGGCACCTTCGACGATGTCCTCGCGGCCGTGGCCCTCCAGGGCGACCAGGACACCGGCGCCGTCGTCCTTGCCGCGTCCGCGCCGCCACTCGGCCACCGCCAGGGCCAGCGCGGTCAGCAGCACGTCGTCGACGCCCGCCCGGAAGGCGGCGGGCACCGTGGTCAGCAGGGCGTTGGTGACCTCCGGCGGCAGGGAGAGCCGCAGGAAGGCGGAGGTGGCGACGGTGTCCCGGGCCGGGTCGAGGGGCCGGGAGCCGATCGGCTGCTCCTGGTCGCGGAGCATCTCCCGCCACTGGGGAAGCTCCCCGGTCCGCCGGGCCGCTTCCTCGGTCAGCCGCCGCGACCAGCGGCGCAGCGAGGTCGGGACGGGGTCCAGTGCGGCGGGGCGTGAGGCGACGGCCGCCTCGTACGCCTGGCGGAGGTCGGGGACGATGATCCGCCAGGAGACCCCGTCCATCACCAGGTGGTGGACGGCGAGCAGCAGGCGGCCGGGGGTGGTGGGGCCCGCGTCGAACCACACGGCCCGCACCATCCGCCCGTCGTCCGGGGAGAGCCGGGCCCAGGCGTCCTTGGCCTGCTCGGCGATGACGGTGTCCTCGGGGCCGCCCGCGGCGTCGACACGCCGCAGGCACGAGGCGGCGGGCACGGTGCCGCGCTTCCCGATCGTCAGCCGCCAGTTCCCGTCCGAGCGGTCGAGTGTGGCGCGCAGCGCGTCGTGGTGGTCCAGGACGGTCTGGAGGGCGGTGGTCAGGTCCTCCTGCCGCATGCCCGCGGGGACCTGGAGCAGCATGGACTGGTTGAACCGGTCGATGGGCCCGCCGCGTTCGCGCAGCCAGTGCATGACGGGGGTGAGAGGAAGTTCGCCGATGCCGTCGTCGGGGTCGGCCTCGGCCCGGCGGGCCACGGGCGCCGCGGCGCGGGCGGCGAGTTCCTCGACCGTCTTGTGCTCGAAGACCTGCCGGGGGGTGAGGACGAGTCCGGCCTTCCGGGCGCGGGCGACGAGTTGGATGGACATGATGCTGTCGCCACCCAGGTCGAAGAAACTGTCGTCGACACCGACGGATTCCAGACCCAATACCTCGGCGAAAAGCCCGGACAGCGTCTCCTCCTGCGGAGTCCGGGGAGC